>JAPYWT010000068.1 GCA_028276215.1 Thermoflexus sp.
TCAGATTTCCAATTTCTTCAAGTCTCATCCCCAATCCCCTCTACCAGGCTGCGGAGTGCCCTTCAGCCCAGCGCCGCCGCCAGTTCCTCCGCCAGTCGGATGACCTTCTCCGCTTCAGCCGGGCCAATAACGGCGGCCTGATCGTACCGGGCCAGGTTGCGGTACCGGAGCGCTTCCCGCAGCCGCCGCCCTATCTCGGCGGGCAACTCCCCGGAGCGCACGTACAGTTCTCCGAAATGCCCAACCAGCCCCCCGTGGGTCCGCGGTAGACGTTCCGCCTTCCTCAGGACCAGCCCTTTGACAACCAGTTCGGCGGCGTTGTAGGCGGCGTCCACTGCCAGGCGGTAGCGGCCCCTCTCTGCCAACTCGCGGGCTCCCTCCAGATACTCGGCGGCCAGTTCCCACAAGCCCTCAATCTCCGCCCGGCGCAGTTCCTCCGCGCTCATCGCATACAACTCCTCCCCGTCCCGGATGGCCCGATACACGAAGAACGAAGCGGGATACCGGTAGTCGCTGAGGGAATAGACCAGCGGCTCCACGCTCTCCGCAGTCTCCACCGTGGCCCAGAAACTGGCCTCGTCACAGGCCCGCTCCACGATCCCGGAGCCGTCGGTACGGAAGACCAGCACGTCCACATCGCTTTCGGGGCGGGCCCTTCCGGCCGCCACACCGCCGTAGAGGAGCACCCGCGCGATGTAGGGCCGCGCCGGGCTCTCCAGCAGACGGGCGAGGAAAACCTCTCCTGCCCGCCGTTTCCGTTCCAGAAGGTCCTCCCTGGCCATTGCGGGGTCCATCTCCCCGGTGACTGGACGCCACTCCCCTTCGCTTCGTGGCTCACTACAAGCGCTGTTCTCTAATGGGTACAGGGCGTCGCGAAAATGGTGCCGTCGTGGTAGCAGTTAGCCCAGGCATAGACGGGCCAGTTGGTCAGAGTGAAGAGCAGGCCCAGCGGGCCCGCGAACACCTCTGGCTCCACGAATTCGCCCCGGGCCGCCATTTCCGCCCGACAGGTCTCCCGGGCATTTTCCCAACCAACATAAAACCCCAGCCCCAGCAGAAGGTAGAGGCAAACCAGAGCCAGGAAGACCCTCAGACCTATGAAGAGAATTCGTTGATTCATCGGCATTACGCCCAATCTTCCAGCCGGAACCCGCTGGCAAACGGGTTTACAAAACGAACCCCTTCCACCACATCACGGCCCGGAAAATCTTCCGTGAAAATGACCGGAATCTGGTTCAGCCGGGCCGTAGCCCAGATCATCGCATCCCAGAAATGAAACCGGTGGTCTCGCACGCCCCGAATCGCTTCCAGAACCACCGGACCGGTCAGGCCCAGCACCATCCAGAACCGCAGATAATTCTGAACCCGTTCGTACCCTTCCTCCACCGTCAACGGGGCCGCAATTTTCCGCGTTACCGTGACAAAGAATTCCGCCAGCACCTGAGTACTGACCACACCCCGCCCCTGGACCACCAGAGCGTCCAGGAGCCGGATGGCTCGCCGCTGCTTCTCCGGTTCCGAACGGTCGTAGGCGTAGACCAGAACGTTCGTATCCAGGAAAATCCTACCGATCATAAAGGTCTTCGCGTCGCCAGGCCCGCTTTCCAGCCACAGGCCCCTGTTGCAACAGATGCTCCAGGAATGCCCGCTCCTGCTCCCAGGCCCTCAGATCAGGTCGGAAAGGGACAAAAGCCCCGATCTGCTCCACCGCTTGTCGGATGATTTCCGCTTCCGCCATGCCGCGCTCGCGGGCCAGCCACTTCAATAATGCCTCCTGGTGGGGTGTCAGATAGATTTGCTTGCGAACCATTTGCACCATACCCATTCCCTCCTCTAGGGCCGCTATACATCACATTATACATCAACTCAACCAGGAGACAACTATAGAGGACGCACTAAACGCGAACAGCGACCGGCGCAGTTCGCGTTCATCCGCGTCCCCCTTTACCGCTCCCGCACGATGGTCACCGCGCCGATGAGGGCCATCACCAGCAGGACTGAGGCGACCTCAAAGGGGAGCGCATACCCCTCCGGGTCCACCAGCGTCACTCCCAGGATGTGGATGGTGTTCTCCGGCACCGCCTCCGCCATAATGTTGGGGCGGATGTTCTGCAGGATCAGGAAGACGATCACGCCCAGGAGCACCGCCGCCAGCAGGACTGCCAACCACCATTGCTCATTGGCGCGCGGCATCGGCTGGCGCATGAAGGCGCGGGTGAGCATGATAGCGAAGATAATCAGGATGCCGATAGCGCCCATGTAGATGAACAACTGCGCGGCGGCAAAAAACGGGGCCTCCAGCAGAACGTAGAGGCCCGCCATCCCGAAGAAGACCAGCATTAGCCACAGCGCGGCATGGAAGAGATTGCGGACGGTGACGACGGCGATCGCCCCGCCCAGCACCATCAGGCCGAAGAGGACGAAGAGAACGTGGGAAAGGGTCATGCCGAATTACCTCCATTTGCCCTATTGGTTCGGGATTTCGGGTATCCAGACGATGGCTCTGGCATCGTCAGGGATCAGCAGAGAAAATCGCCTGGACGCCAGGTGCACTTGCCAGATGCCCGGCCTGGCTCCAATTATACCATGAAATATCAATTGGTGACCATCCGGCGACCAGACGGGTTCTTCTATCCAGGCGTTTTCAAAACGAGTCACCGCCTGCACCCGGCCAGTGGCGATGTCGGCCAGGTACAGGTTGCTCTCCAGGCGGGAAAGGAGAAGATCCGCCAGGCGATCAGCCACGTTCTCACGTGCTACGAACGCCACGGTTTGCCCATCCGGAGACCAAACGGGCCCATAGCCCCGCCCGGCATCGGCCCAGTCGGAGAGCAAGCGGGCATTCTTCCCATCCATCACCCAAAGTTCCCCCACCGGGAACGGCACCTCGCTATCGGGCATCCGGATATATGCCCATCGCTTCCCATCCGGTGACCAGCGCGGGAGGGCAAGGATGTGTCGCTGTTCACTCACCAGCCGCGTTAGGCTACTTCCGTCGCGGTTCATCATCCACAACTCGCTGCCGTGCCCCAGCCCTTCCGTCACGGCAAAGAGTACACGTTCCCCATCCGGCGAGAAAGCCACGTCGTAAGTCTCTTCCGGCACGGGTAGATGCTCGGCTTCCAATGTGCGCGGGTCTACCCGGTATACGCCACCAGCCCCGGCTGGCTCTGCCCGGACGACCAGGCGCGGCGGGTTCCCGGGCTCCCAGTCCAAAAAGAGGGATTCCCATCCCAGCACGCCACCCAGGCGGGTCACCTGCCCGTTCACCCGGTCAGCCAGCACCACATAACCACCCCACTCGCAGTTCGCTTGCGCGGCCAGGTAGCGGCCATCAGGGGATGGAGAGAAATGGAGCCACTCGCATCCTGGACGGATCTGTGAGGCGAACCCCACCAGCGGCTGCAACGGACCGCGGGGTTGTCCCTCATCGTCCATCGGTTGCAACCATCCTTCGCCTTCTGATCCGAAAATAGCCAGCCCGGGCAACAAAAGAGCAGGCACTGGCAGGGGACTAGAAAACGCTGCAGACGTCGGCAGGGAACGGGAGGAGCCTGCGATCCCAAAGGAAACACCGGATGCGGAAACAGTCTCCCCTGCCGGTATGCTTTCACCACTCAGAGAAGACCGCAACTGTAACCCATATGGCGTGCTCGTACTATACCCTGCGAACGGCTTGACTTTGATGTAGAAGGTGTGGTTCCCGGGCGTCGCTACAGCGTAGTAAATATACTCGCTGGCGGCCCCCCTCTTTTCAGAAGAGCGAACCTGCTGGTAATTGGCATTGTACAAGAAGAGGTCGTAGTCCACAGAGGACGGAACGGTCAATGTAATTTCTATGTGGCGCGTTTTGTTGGACGGCACGGATGTCTGGAAGGCGTAATAATCGTTGTCACTGGCACACTCTATATAGGCGATCAGATTTACACTTCCAGTGATCCAGGCCGCCTGAGTGAAGGAATTGTTGGGCTCATACGGGCCCGAGGTGGGCGGGCAGGGAAAGGAGGTAGGAGTCGGTGTCGGCGTCGGTGTCGGCGTCCGTGTTGGGGTGGGGGTCGGGGTAGGCGTGGCCGGCGGTGGATTTAAGGGGACAAACTTCACCGCATCGGCCAGAACATACCGCTCCGCATCCAGGTCTGAAGTCAGGTTGGAGACCGAAACATACTCGCCGCCGTTACGGGTGAAGGCGTAGGTTCCCAGATAGACCCAGGGGGAAGTGTGGCTGGTATTCGTGAAAGCCCACTGGTTCAGGATGGCAAAGTCGGTCTGCCCGGCGTGGTGGATGGTGTAGGTGACCCCCTGAGTGGATACGTAGCCGGATGGTAGTGCCAGGGAGTAGGAGATGACGTGGGCATAGACCTGGTAATCGCCGCCGGCCCCGGCCTGGGCGGGCAGATTCCACTGCGCCTGGCAGGTAGCGGTGGCGGTGACGCGGGCGGTGTAGCGGAGGTCGCCGCCGTAGGCCGCGGCGGGGCTGGCGGCGGTCCAACAGTTGGGGGTCTCGGTATAGTTGGCGCCGCCGTCATCCACGATCACCGTGCCCGCACCGGAGGGCGGGGTGGGTGTGGGGCGCGGGGTACCGGAGGGATAGGGACAATTGGGATCACGAGCGGGGTTAGAGATGGCCGGATACTCCAGCCAGACGTTGTGACTGGTGGCAAAGGATTTGTTTGGCTCTTCCTGATGATCAACCCACGGATCCATATAGTTGCCCGACCATCCAAAAGGGTCTACTGCAAAATTATTGCGTTTCACCTCAAAATGCAGATGGGCGCTGCACATCGGGCTGGTATTCGGATCACAGTTTTCATCATCAACGTGGCCCGTATTGCCGCTGATGCCGATGACCCGACCGTTTTCGGCATCGGTGATGTTCGTATCCACATCCACCGTCGTGGCACTGAGATGGCCGTAGAGGGTGGCATATCCGTTATCGTGTTCCATCCGCACAAACAGTCCCAGCCCAAAGCGGTGGTTGCCCGGCTGGTTCCATCGGGCCTGACTGACCCGCCCGTTGGCCGCCGCCAGGACCGACTCGTAGCGCAACACGTAATCGTAGCCAGCGTGACCAGCATAATTCAACACTGTACTGGTGATGCCATTGTAAGGTGTAACACTGCCGTCGTTGATACCATTCGGCAGGTTATGATCAAACACGGAACTCATATATTGCGTTCCGTAATACGGCGCGCGCAGGAAAGGGGACGGAGGTGGCTGCTGGCGGCTCAATAAGGGGAGGAAAGCCCGGGGAGACATTGAAGAAGAGAGGGGAGACTGAAAGGCCGTTGTTGATAAAGGATTCCCTGAGGCAAAAAATCCCCCTATTCCCAATAAACCAGCAGTTAATGCCAGGATAAAATTCAGAATTCGCCTTTTCATGGCCATCCTTCCAAAAATCGTCTAATGCGATGGCATCAGCACCCAGGCGGGGCGATCGCCGATGAATTCCTGGCTTAATTGATATGAAAGACCACTGGTTAAATCAGCGAGAAAAAGTCGCTCTTTCCATATTGCAGATATGCCAACAACAAAAGCAATGAATGGTCCGTCAGGCGACCACGTGGGATGATAGGCACCTTCGGTGGGGCTGTGAAAAATTTGTGCCTGACTGCTGCCATCAACGCCGATGGTGTAAATACCCTGGTATCCCAATCGGGTACTCACAAAAGCAACCCAGCGTCCATCTGGTGACCAGGATGGTTGGTAATCTTCAGCAGGGTGGTTGGTTAAGTTAAACAAATCTGAACCATCTGCATTGATGATGAAAATGTCCGGACGATGATCTGGCCCGACACCTGGAGCCACAAAAGCGACCCGAGAGCCATCGGGTGACCAAGCCGGCTGTGCAGCGTAAGGACGCCCCAAGTAGTCCGTAATAACATCCGCTATTTTCCGCAATCCAGAACCATCAGGGTTTACTATCCACAATGCTCCATTCTGCGTGAACAGAATTTGCTTCCCCGTCGGCGACCAGGCCACCGACTTGATCTCTCCCTCCTCCGCTGTCAACTTTCTCCGCTCCCTCCCATCCCGATCCATCACGTACAGATGGGTATGATACTCCACCGCCACCGGCGTGCAATTTTCCTCATAACAGGGCGGGGCCGGAGAACAGGGAATGTTCACCTCCGATGAGACGAAAGCAATCTGCTCCCCGTCCGGAGACCACGTCGCCAGCCACTCCGCCGTCGTCGTCCCGCTGGTCAGCGTGAATACCTCGCCACTCGCCACATCCACCCTGTAGAGGTGCGGAAGGTCAAAGTATCCCGCCGGCCCATAAGGGCCACACGTGACCTCGCGCCTGGCAGAGAACAACAGATACCGCCCATCCGGAGAAGAGGTCAGGCCAGAAAGGAACTCCATATAGTCTGTGAGCGGCGTCAGCCCGCTCCCATCGGGGCGGATCACGTACAGACGCATCGGTTTGTCGGGGCCAGGCATCTCCACCGCTTCGGGCATCAGTGCGGCGAAGGCGATGCCCCATTCGGGCGCCATGGTGGGGGTCCGTGCTGGCCCAGGCGTGGGAGGAGGCTGGGTTGGCGTGGGGGCTGGCTCCGGCGGGGCCGCCGGAGCACAGGCGGTGAACAGCACCCCACCGCCGAGAATCCATCCCATCCCCAGCAGGCCTGCAGCCAGTACCAGCAAAAGTTCCCCAGCCCGCAGGCCTCGGCCCGAGGAAGCCTTGCTGAATAAGCCCCGTGGTTTACTATCGGGCTTCATGCTTCTTAGGCCATCCCGCAGAGGGGGGAGTCTGATATTCGGATCTCATTCCCCCATTTCTGAAAGCGCCAGCCTCACTGCCCGCCGCCGGGCCCGCTGCCCGCTGAGGGCCGAAATCCCCCAGACCACCAGAACCAGCAGGACCTGCGACGCCAGCAGAATCCCCGCCCGCGTCCAGACCGGCGCGCCGCCGGGGAACGCCTCCGTGATCCCCTTGTTCACCAGCACGGTCACGCAGAGGTTGAGGATGGCCAGTGGCGTCAGGAACTTCCAGTTGAAGTTCAGCATCTGGTCAATCCGCAGCCGGGGGAGCGTGATCTGGATGAACATCCAGACCAGGATGACCAGCCCCATTTTAATGAAGAACCAGATGGTCCCCAGAATCGGTGCCTGGTCCACCCACGGCCCTCGCCAGCCGCCCAGGAAGAGGGTGGTGAAGATGGCCGCGACGGCCACCGAGTTCATGAACTCGGCCAGGTAGAACATCCCGAACTTCATCCCACTGTACTCAATGAAGTATCCGCAGACCAGTTCCGACTCCGCCTCTAACAACTCAAAGGGGCGGGCGTTGATCTCGGCCAGACTGGCCAGGTAGAAAATGACCGCCGTGAGCGGCATCGCGACCAGGAAAATGACGTTCTGCGCGCCGACAATGCCCTGCATCTTCATCGTCCCGGCGACGGCCACCACCGTCAGGACAGCCAGCAACTGGGGGATTTCGTAGCCCACCAGTTGGGCCACCGCGCGGAACGCGCCCACGGTGGCGTACTTGTTGTTGGACGACCACCCAGCCATCAGGAAGACGAAGAGAGCGGCGGAAGCGAAGGCCAGGATGTAGAAGATGCCAATGCTCAGGTCGGTGCCAATGAGGGAGCCGCCGGGACCGAAGGGGATGACCGCCCAGAGCATCACCGACGCGAACACCACCAGCATCGGGGCCAGGTTGTAGGGGATGGGGTCAATCCCCTGGGGGCGGATGTCCTCCTTGACAATCATCTTGATGGCGTCGGCGAAGGTCTGGAGAATGCCCCAGGGGCCGGCCCAGGTGCCGGAACTATTGGGGCCCAGCCGCCCCTGGATGCGGGCGGCAATTTTCCGGTAGGCCCAGATGAGGAAGATGACGACGATGAGAGGGAAGAAGCCCACCACCAGCGCGCCAACCGCCCGGACGACCAGGAGCGCCGTGGGCTCCGGGAGCCCCCAGCCCATCAGCACTCCCTGAAGCCATGCCCCGATGTTGACGATAGCGTTGGAGAGAAAAGATAGCAGACGGGTGAGCCAGTCCATTCAACAGCCTCCCACGCTTTCACGTTTCACGTTTTACGTTTCACGTTTCACGTTTCACGTTTTACGTTTCACGTTTTACGTTACACCCACTCCAGCGCGCCCTTCCGCCACGCGTAGAGCAGGGCTCCCAACAGGAGCAGAAGGAACAGGACGCCCTCTATGACCGCGTAGAGGGGAAGCCAGTTGTAGATGAGCGCCCAGGGGAAAAGGAAGACGGCCTCCACATCAAAGACCATGAAGGCCAGAGCGAAGATGTAGTACTGGGCCTTATACTGGACCCAGGCTTCACCGTGGGGGTAAATGCCGCATTCGTACGGTTCACTTTTGCGGGGATGGGGCTTTTTCGGCCGAAGGAGCCATGCCAGAGCGGGAGGTAAAGTACCTAAGAGCAAAGCCACAAGGAAGAGCAAGCCGACGAAGGTAAACTGTTCTAACAAGGGCGGCCTCCTTGCAAGAGCATGTGGAGTTGTGGCTCAAAACGGCTTAAATTATAGCACGTGTTGGGCAAATTGGCAAAACGGCGTTGTTTCTCACACAAAGACACAGAGGCACAAAGATGATTTTTATGGGGAGTCCGCTGCAAAAACTCATCGCAGAGAACGCAGAGAGCGCAGAGATTTTCTTAATAATGCTCTGCGTACTCTGCGGTCTCTGCGATAAAATTTTTGGTGTCTCTGTGTCTTCGTGTGAGCCTACACTCCTCGCTCCTGGGCCGCGCGGGCCGCCGGAGCATAGCACTTCAGCGTGTACTCCTTCAGCATCCGGCGGGTGCAGAAGGCCGGGGCGACAGACCGAATCGCTTCCTTCATCACCCGCACCCATCCCCGGGGGACGCCGTCCGGGTCCCGGTGGTAGAAGAGCGGCGCCACCTCTTCCTCCAACAGACAGTACAACTGCGCCGCGTCGTGGGCATCCTGCGCCGCCGGGTCGGCGTCCTCCAGCGGGGCAATGGCCCAGCCGTTGACACCATTGTACCCCTCATCCCACCAGCCGTCCAGTACGCTCAGATTGGGCACCCCGTTGATGGCCGCCTTCTGCCCACTGGTGCCGCTGGCCTCCATCGGGCGCCGGGGCGTGTTCATCCACACGTCCACCCCCTGCACCAGATAGCGGGCCACGTGCATATCGTAATCTTCAATGAAGGCAATCCGTCCGCCCACCCCCGGGTCTTTGGCGAACGTGTA
>JAPYWT010000069.1 GCA_028276215.1 Thermoflexus sp.
TGCCCGTTGCCCGCCGCACTGGTGCGCGCCCACACCAGCCGGTCGCGGGCGTCATACCCAAAGGTCTGCACCTGGCCGCCGTTCACCGTGTCGGTGATGGCGGTGATGTTCCCCACCCGGTCGTAGCTGTAACGCAGGTCCAGCAGGTTGCCGGAGACCGTGAGCTGCGTCAGCCGTGCGCTCTGCGGATGATAGGCGTAGGTGGTGATCCGGCCATTGCCCCAGTTCTGCCGCAGCGGCCGGCCCAGCGCGTTGTAGGTTGCGCCGGTGAGATACGGGCTCTGCCCGACGACGGCCGTCGGCAGCCCCCGCACGTTGTAGGCGGTGGTCACGACCTCCCCATCGGGATAGACCTGCCGCACCACCCGCCCCGCCGCATCGTAGCCCCAGCCGGTAGTGAACGTGCCGATGCTGGTCAGCGTCCGGGTCTCCGTCAGCACCCGCCCCCGGGCATCATACCGCCAGGTGGTGACCCCCGTGGTGTCCGTCATCGCCGTGCGCCGCCCGATGCCGTTGGGCCCCTGGTCGTATCCGTATTCGGCCAGCACCTCCCCACCGGCAGATTTGCGCGTGAGACGGTCCAGAGCGTCGTACTGGAAGGTCAGTTCCTGCCCCCGCGCATCTTTCTGCCCGGTCAGGTTCCCCGCCGCGTCGTAGCGGTACTCCCAGTGGCCCATACTGGGGTCGTCCATCGCGGTCTTGCGCCCCAGCGGGTCGTAGGCGATGCGGGTGACGTTCCCCAGGGCGTCCCGCACCCCGATGAGATTCCCCGCCGCGTCGTACCAGTAGCGGGTCTCGGCCGGGGTCTCTCCAGGATTCCAGGTGGGCGTGATGTAGGTGCCGTAGTACTCCCGCACGGCGATCAGCCGTCCCAGCCCGTCTTTTTCGTACTCCGTCTGATGGCCCTCCGCGTCCAGCACCAACTCCCGCCAATCGCGGTAGGCCCGACGGGTGAGGCTCCCGTCCGGCGACACCACCTGCACCACCCGCCCCAACGCATCGTACTGCGTGACGGTCTTGGGCAGCACCGTCCAGTTGGGCGTGCGGTACGCGCCGCCGGTGGCCGTCACGGTGTACGGCAGGGTGACCGTCACCGGTCGCCCCAGGGCATCGTAGGCGGTATCCTGCACCACCAGCCAGCCATTCTCGGCCTGCGTCTGGGTCTGGATGGGCCGCCCCAGCCCGTCGTAGAAGGTCCAGGAGCGCCCGTAGGTCGGCGTGGCGCTGTACGGGTCCACCCGCACTTCGGTGGTGATGGCCCACGGTGCGGAGATGCTGGCGCCGGTGGGGTAGGCGTAGCGCACCGCCGGAGCGGACTCGCCGGGGTAGGTCACGGTTATCAGACGCCCGAAGGGGTCGTAGCCCAGGCGGGTCGCCGCGCCGTTGGCGTCGGTGATGACGGTGGGGACACTCAGCCGCAGGTCCCACTCCATCCGCGTCGTCTGCGTCAGCGGGTTGGTGGTGGAGATGGGGTACTGGTGGTAGACCGGGTCGTAGTCGGTGCGGGTGACCCGCCCCAGCGGGTCGGTCGTGGCGACCGCATTGCCCCAGGCGTCATACTGCATCGTGGTCGTCACCCAGCCCCAGCCGTCCAGCCCGCGCATCACGGCGGTGGGGCTTCCCCGGGTCGGGGCCGTGCCCCACGCCTGGCCGTCGTAGGCGTACCGGGTCTGCCGGAGCAGGCTTCCGTCGCCTGCCCGCAGGCTTTCGGTGGCCAGGCGGTCCACAATCCAGGCGGTGGTACTGTAGACATAGGCCCGTTCTACCGTCACCTCGTCACCCGGGCGCGTGGCGTCGCCGTACTGCACGATGCGGGTGACGTTGCCATAGTCGTCATAGGCGTAATCGGTGCGGCGGTAGGGGCCGTTCCCGCCGTTGGGGTGTTCGCAGACCGCCACGGGCGCGACGAAGCGCCGTCCGCCCCCCAGGTCGCGTATCTGCCAGCGCGTGGTCTGCACGGCCAGGGCGTTGCCGGCACCGTCGTAATCCACCCGCTTGTATGCTCGCCCCTGCAGGCCGTCGGCATCGGCCACGTCCCCGCCGCAGATGCCGGTGGCCGTCGTCTGCCCCAGCCCCTGGTGGAACCAGTGGTCGCTGTAGGCGGCGATGGCGCCATCGGCGTTGCGCTGAATGACGCGCACGCGCGGGTGGCCGCGAAACTCGTCGCCGCTCCAGGATCCGTTGTGCGGGGCGTTGTCCGCGGCGTTGCGGTACTCGTAGACCGTGCGCATCACCGCCCCCACGCCGGGGTTCGCCGTCACCTCCCGCACCCGGTAGCGATACCAGCATTTGCCCCCTTCGTTGGGGCCCATCGTCTGCCCGTTCTGAAACCACGGCATCCCCAACGGCGCAGTGTAGTTGAAGCCGATGCTTCCCCCATAGCCGGTAAGTACTGTGTCCAAGTATAACTTATAGCCGCCTTCCTGGAGCCTTTGAGTATCCGTATAGCCTGCATACGCGTGATAACTAAAATTTGTTGGCGGCAGGCGTGTCTCATTGGCAGCGATCTCCTGAACCCGCGTCAACCGATCCCCGTCATACCCCAATTCGTACCGCCGAATCACTTCCCCCGACTCCAGCGTCACCGTGATCGCCGTCAACCGCTCCTTGTTCCAGAAGGTCTGGACCTCCTGCACCCCTCCAACTGTGCTGTCATATTGGCTCGGATAGTCCGGCCGAGGCGAGGTGCCGAAAATCACCTTGTACGCCGGCGACGTCCCTCCCCAGTTGTACGTGATCTGGTAGAGATACCCACCGGGAATGTATCCCCGCTGAGGAGACATCCACCTCTCATGCACTTCCCGGTATTCCCATTGCCCCGTGCAAAAGTTGTACACCCAGTCCCATCGCAAACAGTGGTCACTTCCTCCACAGGGGTTGTAGTTGGTGTAGTTATACCGCGCAATCGCATCCTCGTGCCCGGGAATGGGCGCCGGGTCGTGACACCACCCGAACCGGAAATTGTTGTGCCCTACCGTCCGGTACTGCAACAGCATAATATTCCCGTGCGCGTCTGCCACATGATCCAGATTCCACCGCCAGTTGATGATGTTCAGATTCGGATTGTTATCGCACCCCGGTGAGATCATCCACCACGCCGAATAGATGTCGTTGCCGTCAGCATTCGTCTCGTCAGTATAGCCGAAGCGATACTGCGTCCCATCCGGCGTCGTCACCAGCCAGTAGTCCCCGCCCCGGTTGGTGGCCGTCGTCAGCCGCTGCACCCGCCAGTAGCGCTCGTCCTCGGTGCGATATTCGTTGTTCCCTATCGGGATCAACTTGCTGCTCACCCCGTTCAGCACCAGGTAGTACTCATTCGTGCAGAGGGGCAGGTTGTTCTGATCCAACTCGATCTTGCGCGCGATGTAGCCCATGTCCAGATTCCACCCCAGCCCGACCCACGAGGCCTGCGGGTTCTGCGTCCCGCGCAACTCGTCCACTACCCCGCTGTGGTAGCGCAGGACCAGCGCCGGCTTCTGACCGTTCCGCCCGGGCGGCACCTCAATGGGAATCTCCCACACCACTGCGCCGGTGAAGAGGTCCACCTGGAAGTCCTGCACCGTCGGCTGCCACGGCTGCGCATAGTTGCCGATGTCGGATTGGGTGGAAAGGGCCACGGCGAAGGTCCCGCCTGCCACCCCGTTCGCCGTCAGCACCAGGTCTTCCCCATCCCAGCGGCGGGTGGTGGGCAACGGCTCCCAGCGCTTTGTGGCCTCTTCGTATCGGAAGAGGGCCGCCAGTTGCCAGGAGACAGAGTCCGCCGGGAGTTCCTTTCGGGAGATCCGCACCCCGATGGCCGAGGGCGCTACCCCATGGACTGCGAATCCTTTCCCCAGGCTGTAGGGGAGGAAAGCGGGGAGTTCCTTGGCCTCTTCCCACACCACTTCGGTGGGCTCTCTGGCCGTCCCCGCCGGGAAGCGCACCCAGGCGCGGCGGTCGGCGGAGACCAGCAAGCCCCCTGCCTCCGGCGTCACCCGCGCCCGCCCCGGCTGCACGATCCACACCTCCGCCGTCACGGTGGCCCGTACCTCCCCGGAGACGGCCTCGAAGGTGACCGGCGCGAAGGTGTCCACGGGGCCTGCGGCGCGCAGCGCCAGCGTCAGGGTCACACCTGTCTTGGCGGCCAGCGTTCCCGCCTCGGCGCGCAGCCGCTTCCGGGGCGCATCGTAGGCCCAGCCCGACAGGCCGGGAATGCGGCGCAGGCCATCCGGCAGGGTGGCGTGAAGGGAGACACTGCTCAGCGCCGTCTCGCCGGGGTTATCCAGCCTCAGCGTGAGGGTGACGACCTCGCCCGGCGCGACGCCCACCGGCTCGGCCCAGACGGTCAGGCCGAGGGGCGGCGCCGACGCGGGCGGGGTGGGGAGAGGGCTGGTGAACGATAAGGGCTGGAGTTGTGGCGTCGGTGTCTGGAGCGGGGAGGTGAAACTCGGCGCGTCGGTTGTCACGGTGGGGCCGGTTCCGGGAAGAGTGAGCGGCCCGGGTAGCGAGGTGGATAACAGGGACAAGACGAGCAGTAACGAGAGCTTTTGGCTGAATGATGTGAGTTGGAACATCGTTGGCCTCCTGCATCCAATCGTGGCCTGAGTTAGATTTCTTCTGGCCAGACCTCCAGGCCAGCCCGGTGAGCGGCCTGCCACAATTCGGCGTCAAACGTCGCCAACACCACGGGATACCCCACCCGTTCCTGCCAGAGCAGGGCGGCGGCCAGGTGGACCGAGTCGTATCCCCGCAGGCCGTACTCCTCGGCAGCCAGTTCCCACATTCGTCCTTCCAGGTCCGGCGGCCACGTTTCCTCCCCCGAAGGCACAACCGGCACCAGACGGGCCACCGGTTTCCCCCGGTCCGTCACCACAAAGGCCCGCCCCTGGCGAATGGCCCGCAAGTAGTACCCCAGCCGGTTTTTCAGTTCCCGTATCCCTACTGTCTCCATGCGTTCCTTTCCACTGCCTGTGGTCCCCTATGTTGCCAGCAGGGCCAGCAGTTCGCGCACCCGAACGATGAAATCCCCGGGCCGCAGGACGGTGACCGAGGGATGGCCGGGCTGGAAGTGCCGAAGGTTGAAGGTCACCAGCCACGGGCACCTTTCCCGGACGGCGGCGACCAGAATCGGCAAATCCTCCGGGTCGGCCAGGCCCGTGTAAGGCTCCAGGTCGTCCGGTGTCGGGTCGGGCACCACCTGCAGGGACCGGTGGACGATCATCTGAAAGGCCGGGATGGCCTGGGGTAATTTCTCCGCCAGATTCCGCTCCCCTTCGGTAACGGCCTGCCGGGAAGTCATCCCCTCTATCAGCGTGATTTCGGCCATCCGCAGAAGGAGCAGACTGGCCCCGTGCTCGCCCGGGCTGGCGGCCCCGGCAAAAAGAACATCCGCATCCACAAAGACGCGCGGCTTAGACGGTCTGGCGGACACCGTACTTTTCCCGGTAATACCGCTCTCGCTGTTCCCGCAGGCTGGATAACAGGTCCTCTATGCTCAGCCCGGCCTCCAGACGCATCCGCTCAATCTCCCGGGCCAGTTCCGGCACCATCGGCACCATCGGCGTCAGCACAAAAATCCCGTCCAGGTCCACCAGGCGAAAAGTGTCCCCGGGCCGGATACCGTACTTCTCCCGCAGTTCGGCCGGCAGGGTCAACGTCCCCCGTTGTCGCACCTGAACCGTCGCGCTCATGTCCCTATCCCCTTGTCTGCATTTCTGCAACGGCTGATTTTCTGCAAGTATACACCTGCATACCCAATTCCACAAGCGGAACTACCCCGTAGCACAGGCCGCCAGGCCTGTACACAGGCTGACAGCCTGCGCTACGTCATCTGCAGACAATAGAGCGGGCAGTACAGTTGGCCTCACAAGAGCGCCAGCGCGACGCCCGCCATCGCCGCCATCAGTTGGACCAGCCAAAACCGCTGGACGACCTGGGTCTCCGACCAGCCCAGCAGTTCAAAGTGGTGGTGCAGCGGGGCCATCTTGAAGACCCGCCGCCCCTGCCCGTAACGCCGTTTCGTGTACTTGAAGTACGAAACCTGGATGATGACCGAGAGGACCTCCGCGACCGGCACCAGCGCCACCACCGGCAGGATGAGCCACTGACCGGTCATCAGTGCCACCACCCCCAGAGTGGCCCCCAGGGCCAGACTCCCTGTATCTCCCATAAACAACTGGGCCGGGTGGGCGTTGTACCACAGAAAGGCGAAGCAGGCCCCCACCACGGTGAAGCAGAACCGCACCAGGTAAATCTGCCCCTGCAGGTAGGCGATGACGCCGTAGGCCAGAAACGTGCTGGCGGCGATGATCCCCGCCAGTCCGTCCAGCCCGTCGGTGAAATTGACCGCGTTGGACGCCCCAATGATGACGAACATCGCCACCGGGATGTAGAAAAGGCCGATGTCGATCTTCTGCGGGATGCCTGGTATGGCCATGCTGCGCAGGTCCAGGCCGAAGTGGAGAATCAGCGCGATAACGAACGTCAGGCCGATCTCCCAGAGGAGTTTCTGGCGGGCCGTCAGCCCTTCGCCCTGCCGGACCCCCCGCACCCCGGCCAGGTCATCCACCGCGCCAATCATGGCGTAGACGATCATCACCCCCAGCGGCACCAGAATGGAGCGCCCGACCAGGTTGCGCTGGATCAGGTTGTAAATGTTCAGCCCCAGCGTGATCAGGAGCACCGGCACGACGATCATCAGCCCGCCCATCGTGGGGGTGCCCAGTTTGACCTGGTGGCCGCTGGGGCCGTCAATGCGGATGCGCTTGCCGATGCCGTACCGGCGCAGCAACTGAATCAGCAGCGGCCCCCACCCGACCGCCAGAAGAAAGGAGATGCTGGCTAAAATCAGTGCGAAGTCCATGATCGCGTATCGCTTATCGCGTATCGCGTATCGCGTATCGCTTTCTGCTCCCCTGCCCCTCCGCTCCCCTGCCCCTCCGCTCCTCTGCTCCCCTGCTCCTCTGCCTGCTCCCTGCTATCCCTGGCTCAGCGCGTTGACAATCTCCTCCATCCGCATCGCCCGGGAGCCCTTGATCAGGATGACGTCGCCGGGCTGGACCAGGCCTTCCAGCAACCGGATCGCGGCGGCGTTGTCCTCCAGGATGTGTACCCGGTCGGCGGGCGTGCCCCAGCGCAGGGCCGTCTCGCCGATGATGCGCCCCCGAGGCCCCACCGTGATCAGGATGTCCGCCACCTCCATCGCCCGCAGGCCGACCTTCTCGTGCCCCTCCCGCTCGTAGTCGCCCAGTTCCAGCATGTCCCCCAGGACGGCGATCTTCCGCCCTTCCAGTTCGTCCAGCAGGTTCAGCGCGGCCAGCATAGAGGGCGGACTGGCGTTGTAGGTGTCGTCCAGAAGGGTGGAGCCGCGCGGGCCAGGGACCGCCACCAGCCGCAGTTGCGACGACGGCGCCGACATCCCCTCTATGATTTCCTGCCAGGTCAGTCCTTCCACAATGCCCACCGCCGCCGCCCGCAGCGCGGTGTGGACGGAATGCCGCCCCAGGAGTGGAATGCGCACGTGCAACGTCTCTTTCCGGTAATGGAGCCGAAAGCGAACCCCCTCCAGGCCCAATCCCTCAATGCCGTCAGCCCAGAGGTCGGCCTCGGGAGAGAGTCCATAGGTGAAGACGCGCGCCTTCGTGGCCGCGCGCATCCCCAGGACGTTGGGGTCATCGTAGTTGAGGACGGCCACCCCCTCCGGCGCGGGCGGCAGGGCCTGGACCAGTTCCGTCTTGGCCTGGATGATGCGCTCCATCGTTTTGGCCCGTTCCAGGTGGACCGGCCCGATAATGGTGACGACGCCCACGTGGGGCCGCGCAATTTCGGCCAGGTGGGCGATCTCCCCCACGTCGTACATCCCCATCTCCAGCACTACCCGTTCAGTGTCCGGTGTGAGCCGGAGAAGGGTCAGCGGCAGGCCGATCTCGTTGTTGTAGGACTTCTCGCTCTTCAGGGTGCGGTAGCGGCGAGAGAGGACGTCGGCGATGAGTTCTTTGGTGGTGGTTTTGCCCACGCTGCCGGTGATGCCGACCACGCGCGGGGAATGGCGGCGGCGCCAGAAGGCCGCCAGCCGCTGCAGCGCGCTCAGCGGGTTCGGGACCTTCAGCAGGACGGGCAGGGTCCAGGTCTCCGGCAGCGCGGGCGGGGAGACGGTCAGGTCCACCACCGGCGCGGGGGCCTCCACCGGCCGCGCCACCAGCGCCATCGCCGCGCCCCGCCGCAGCGCGTCGGCGACGTAGTCGTGCCCGTCGGCCTGCTCCCCCCGCAGCGCGACGAAAACCCCATCCCGCGAGACCAGGCGGGAGTCCACCACCACCTCCGTTGGCCGTCGCTCCAGCGCCGACGGCCGCACTCCCGTCAACCCTTCCACCACATCCGCCAGCGTCAGCATGCTCTTAACTCCGTTAGCCACGAATTGCACGAATCTCACGAATTGTTATATAGCCACGAATTGCACGAATCTCACGAATTGTTATATAGCCACGAATTACACGAATTTCACGAATTATCTGACAACTCGCTTTCGCTGAAGGGACTCCGCACCAAAGTTCAGGAGAAGCGCAAGGCGGAATCCGGTAGCGGCCAGATAATTCAGGGCCTGCGCTTCATGGGCATCGTTCAGCGATGAGACCGCTTTGATTTCCACAATAATCTGATTGTTCACGACAAAATCAGCGATGTAGTCTCCGACCAGGATGCCCTTGTACATAACAGGAAGTCGCCGGAATTGCTCAAAAGGGATGCCCTGAAGAGTGAATTCATGCGCCAGGGCGGCCTGATAAACCGATTCCAGAAACCCCGGTCCTAAAATCCGATGTACCTCCATTGCCGCCCCGACGATAGCATAAGAGAGTTCCTTGTAGAGAATCTCCGTTCCCATCCGCTTATCCTCAAACAAAAAATTCGTCAGGAGTTACGCAGTTGTTCTTTTTTTGCCACGAATTGCACGAATTTGCACGAATTAAAAGAAACAAAGTTCGTGTTAATTCGTGAAATTCGTGGCTAAAACCGAAAATTCGTGTTAATTCGTGAAATTCGTGGCTAAAACCGAAAATTCGTGTTAATTCGTGAAATTCGTGGCTAAAGGTAGAATCCGCAGGG
>JAPYWT010000070.1 GCA_028276215.1 Thermoflexus sp.
ATAGGACCACATATCCAGCCAGCAGGGTATTTCTCAAATCCGGCCAAACTGAAAAATCAGCCTTGACAGAGTACTACCCAAGAGTCGTTTCGTAAAAACCACGAAGGACACGAAGGCCACACAAGGGGCACGAAGGATAATGTTTTAGCCCTTTGTGTCCTTCGTGAGTACTTTGTGACCTTTGTGGTAGGTAATTACGAATCTTGTTGTTTTTCTCTGCGCTCTTTGCGTTCTCTGCGGTGAGAAATGAATTTCGCCTCGCTTCTGGAATGGGCCTCGGGATTGGGAGAGCGGGCGCGGCGGGATGAACCGCTGGCGTCCTATACCGCCATGCGCGTTGGCGGGCCCGCCGACCTCCTGGTGGTCTGCCGGACGACGGAGGAGGTGGTGGAGGCGGTGGGGCGGGCGCGCGCGGCGGGTGTCCCGTGGCTGGTCCTGGGCGGCGGCTGCAACGTCCTGGTCTCCGACGCCGGGGTGCGGGGGCTGGTGGTCGTCCACCGGGCCGACCGGACCCGCATCGGGGCCGACGGCACCGTCTGGGCGGAGGCCGGGGCGCCGATGGCCGCGCTGGCCCGGGAGACGGCGGCCCGCGGCCTGGCCGGGCTGGAGTGGGCGGCGGGGCTCCCCGGTACCGTCGGCGGGGCAGTGGTGGGCAATGCCGGTGCCTTCGGGGGCGATGTGGCCTCGGTGCTGCGCAGCGTCACCCTGCTGAAGCCCGACGGGGAGGTGACCGAACGGCCCGCGGAGTGGATGGCGTTCTCCTACCGGGAGAGTCGGATCAAACGGACGCCGCGCCCGGAGCGGCCCGTCGTCCTGGCGGCGACGTTTGCCCTGACGCCGGGCGACCCGGCCGCGCTGGCGGCCCGGATGGAGGAGATTCTGGCCTGGCGGCGCACCCGTCATCCTTCCGGAGCAACGATGGGCTCCACTTTCAAGAACCCACCCGGAAATCACGCAGGGCGTCTGATAGAGCAGGCCGGGCTGAAGGGGTACCGCATCGGCGGGGTGATGGTCTCGGAGTTGCATGCCAACTTCCTCATCAACACGGGCTCCGCCACCGCCGCCGACGTCCGGGCCCTCATCCGGCACATCCAGGCGGAGGTGGAGCGGCAGTTTGGGGTCCGCCTGGAGCCGGAAGTTGAATTCATTGGGTGGGACGCGGACGAGCGCGGATGAACGCGGATGAAGATGGATTTGCGAGGGGGTAAAAATGGCCCTGGCAGCCCTCAAGCATCAGGAGATTACGGACAAAATTCTTCACGCTTTCTTTAAGGTGGTCTATCCCCAATTGGGATATGGTTTTTTGGAAAAAGTTTATGAGAATGCGATGGTCATTGCGCTCAGAGAGGCAGGTCTGCGGGTTCAACAGCAGGTCCGAATCCCGGTATACTTTCATGGGCACCTGGTGGGGGAATACTTTGCCGATTTGCTGGTTGAGGAAGCCGTTATCGTAGAATTAAAATCGGTCTCTCAACTGGGTCGGGAACATGAGGCGCAACTCCTGAACTATTTACGGGCAACACCCTACGAGGTGGGGCTCCTGCTCAATTTTGGTCCCAGGCCCGACTTCTGTCGCTTGGCTTTTGACAACGAAAGGAAAACCGTGACCTGGAAACAATCGTAAGATGAAAAAATCCGCGTTTATCCGCGTTCATCCGCGTCCTATGGAGACGAGAATGGGCAGGATACGAGTGGGGGTGCTGTTTGGCGGGCGGTCGGGGGAGCACGAGATCAGTCTGATCTCGGCCCGCTCGGTGATGCGGGTGATGGACCCGGAGAAGTACGATGTGGTGCCCATTGGCATCACCAAAGAGGGCCGCTGGCTGGCCTCGGGCGACCCGATGGCCGCGCTATCGCAGGGCGATGAGGGCCTCAGCCGCCCCGTCGCGCTCCTGGGCGACCCGGCCTGCCGGGGAGTGGTCTCCCTGAAGGAACTGGAGCCCCACCTGGCCCGCGCGCTCCTGGCCGAACTGGACGTCGTCTTCCCGGTCCTGCACGGGCCCTACGGCGAGGACGGGACGGTCCAGGGGCTGCTGGACCTGGCGGGCATCCCGTACGTCGGCGCGGGGGTGGCCGCCTCGGCGCTGGGGATGGACAAGGTCCTCTTCAAGGACGTGATGCGGGCCCACGGGATTCCCGTCGTCCAGTACATCGTGGTCAAGCGCAAGGAGTGGGAACGGGACCCGGAGGGGGTGCTGGACCGGGTGGAGCAGGAACTGGGATACCCGGTTTTCACCAAACCGGCCAACCTGGGCTCCAGCGTCGGGGTGAACAAGTGCCGAAACCGGAAGGAACTGGCGCGGGGGCTGACGGACGCGGCCCAGTATGACCGGAAACTCCTGGTGGAGGCGGCGGTCCCGCAGGCGCGGGAGATTGAGGTGAGCGTCCTGGGGAACGACGACCCCATTGCCTCGGTGCCGGGGGAGATCATCCCCAGCCGGGAATTCTACAGTTACGCCGCCAAGTACCTGGACGACGGTGAACGGGCGTCCCAACTGTTGATCCCGGCGCCGCTGCGGGAAGAGGTGGCGGAGCGAGTGCGGGAACTGGCCCTTCGGGCCTATCTGGCGGTGGACTGTGCCGGGATGGCGCGGGTGGACTTTCTGCTCTCGCGGGAGACGGGGGAACTCTACGTGAGCGAATTGAACACCATTCCCGGCTTCACGGCGATCAGCATGTACCCGAAACTGTGGGAGGCCAGCGGCATCCCCTACCCGGAGTTGATTGACCGGTTGATCGGACTGGCGCTGGAGCGGCGGGCTGACCTGGCGCGGAATCGGGTGTCGTATCAGCCGGAGGAGTAAGCAATGGGGGCGTCCCAGAGCCTGCGGGAACTGCGGGATCGGATTCGGGGCGGTGAGTCTTTTACCCTGGAGTTTAAGAGCGACCGGGGGCCCCTTTCTGACGACGAACTGGTAGAAACGGTCGTCTGTCTGGCGAACGCGAAAGGTGGCCTGCTACTGGTGGGTGTGGAGGATGATGGGACGGTCACTGGACTGCACGAGCGGCATCGCACCAGCGCTGAACAATTCACTTCGTTGATCGCAGCGCGCACGGCCCCACCCCTGCTCGTGCAGGTACGTTTTGTCCAGTTTCCTGAAGGCCTGGTTGCGGCCATTGAAGTACCACCTGCTCCTGCTTTGACCGCAACCAGCAAAGGCAAACTCCTGGTGCGGGATTACGATGCTACAGGCAAGCCGGTATGTCGTCCTTTCTACCCGTACGAGTTTACCACCTGGTATGCGGATCGGGGCCAGCAGGATTACACAGCGCAACCGGTGAAGGGAGCGGCCTGGAGCGATTTAGACCCCCTGGAGTTTGAACGAGTCCGCCGTCTGATCCAGGAATATCGCGGGGATGCTTCTCTGGCTGACCTGGACGATGAGCGTCTGGCTCTGGCGCTGAGACTGGCGGTCAGGAGCGAGCGAGGAGACCTGATACCGACCGTGGCCGGATTGCTGGTCGTTGGGCGGGAAGAGACTCTGCGGAATGTTCTCCCGGCTCACGAGGTGGCGTTCCAGGTGTTGGAAGGGAGCGAGGTTCGGGTCAACGAGTTCTACCGATGGCCACTGATGAGGATTTTTGAGCGGATTATGGAAGCCTTCGCCGTCCGAAACGAGGAAAGGGAGTTAACCGTGGGCCTCTTCCGGGTGGGGATTCCCTCGTATGACCCACGGGCTTTCCGTGAGGCGGTCAACAATGCCCTGACGCACCGGGACTATACCCGGTTGGGAGCCGTCCATATTCAGTTGCGGAGTGAAGGCATCCTGGTTACAAACCCTGGCGGTTTCGTCCAGGGGGTGACAGTCAGCAACATTTTAGTGGCGGGTCCCAGACCGCGCAACCCATGTCTGGCCGATATTTTTAAGCGAGTAGGGCTGGTAGAACGCACGGGGCGAGGAGTCAGCATTATCTACGAGGGATTGCTGCGTACAGGGCGGTTGCCACCGGACTATTCCCGGACAACGGATGCAGCGGTCACGGTCATTTTGCCGGGAGGTCCCAGCGATTTGGATTTCGTTTCCCTCATTATTCAGGAAGAAAACCGGCATCAACGGCCTTTTTCCGTTGAGGAATTGCTGGTGCTAAACTACCTGTGGCGCGAACGGGAGATAGATGTTGCCGAGGCATCTCACCTGATTCAGAAGGAAGAGCCTGTCGCCCGGAGAGTACTGGAGCGCCTGATTGAAAGCGGGCTGGTGGAGGGGCGGGGCCGGACTCGGTCCCGGCGGTATCATCTCAGCCTGAGCGTCTATCGCGAGTCCGGTCGCCGGGCCGAGTACGTGCGCCGGAGGGCCTTTGATCGGCTGCAGATGGAGCAGATGATTCTGGACTACGTGCGCTCCTATGGCCGTATAACTCGCCGAGAGACGATGGAGTTGTGCCGGGTTAACGCCCGTCAGGCCCAATATTTGCTCCAGCAATTGGTTAGAGCAGGAAAAATAGTACAGAGCGGAAGAGGACGTAACACGTTCTACATTGCGCATCTGGAAAATTGAAGGGCGCAAAACGCACAAAAACGCACAAAAACGCACAATTGTGCGATCCTGTTTCAGAGGGAATCTATGCCCCCAGCACGACGAGGCAGTAGACGGCGGCAGAATTTCCGGCAGAGCGTCCCACTGGTCCTCGGTGGCCGGACGACGGCCCGGCCCGCGCCTGCGCGCCCGGCGGCTATGCTGGGCAGTATGGGGGGAATCGCCCTGCTGGGGCTGGTCCTGTGGTTCGCCTTCAGCCCCCAGTTCTACGTCACCAGCGCGCAGGTGGTGGGGGCCCAGCGGGTCCCACCGCAGGCCATTTTCGCCGCCAGCGGGCTCCAGCGGCTGCACATCCTCTGGGCCAACCCCCGCGCGGCGGAGCGACGCATCCTGGAAAACATCCCGTCCATAGAGCGGGCGCGGGTCTCCTGCCAGTTGCCGGCCCGGTGCGTCATCGCCGTCACCGAGCGGGAGGTGATGGCGGCCTGGGAGCAGGGCGGGGTCTACTACTGGGTGGACCGGGCGGGCGGCGCCTTCCCGGCGGCCGGGCCGCTGGAGGGGGAATGGCGGGTCAGCGGGCCAATCCCCACCGACAAACGGGGGCTGGTGGTCCAGGATGTGCTGGTCGGGCTGGAGGAACTGGAACGACTGGGAGTTCGTCCGGGCCCGATTCTCTATCGGCCCGGTCGCGGGCTGGTACTGGAAGACCCGGCGGGCTGGCGGGTGGTCGTGGGCCAGGGGACGGGAATGGCCCGTCGGCTCCAGGTCTACATGAAAATCCGCGCCCATTTGGTGGCGAAGGGGATTACCCCCCGGTTCGTGGACGTCCGCTTCCCGGACGCGCCGTATTATTCGGTGACCAATGACTGGTAGTTCCTCACCCCACCCCCGGCGGCTTCGCCGCGTTGGGGGAGGGGTGAGGTACCGGAGGGCCGTATGGAGCAGACGGTCGTCGGCATAGATGTGGGTTCCAGCAAAATCTGCACCCTGGTGGGGGAAATCCGGGAGGACGTAGGCCTGCGCATCATCGGCGTCGGCATCGTTCCCTCGCGCGGCCTGCGCAAAGGCTCCGTCGTCAACCTGACCGAGGCGACGGCTGCGATCGCCGCCTCGGTCCAGGAGGCGGAACGGTCTTCCGGCTACCGGATTGAGCGGGCCTACGTCAGCCTCAGCGGCCCGCACATCGCGTCCCTCAACAGCCGGGGGGTCATCGCCGTCCCCCGCCGGGAGGAGGGGATCGCGGTGGAAGACGTGGACCGGGCGCTGGACGCGGCGGGCGCCGTCGCCATACCGTACAACCGGGAACTGCTCCACGTCATCCCGCGCCACTACATCGTGGACGGACAGGAGGGGGTGCGGGACCCGGTGGGGATGCACGGGTTCCGGCTGGAGGTGGAGGCCCACGTCATCACCGCGTCCTCTATGGCAATCCAGAATCTGGTCAAGTGCGTCGCCGCCGCCGGGGTGGAGGTGGACGAAATGGTCCTGGGGCCGCTGGCGGCGGGGGACGCTGTCCTCACGGAGAACGAACGGGAGGTCGGGGTGGTGCTGGTGGACATCGGCGGCGGCACCACCGACATCGCCATTTTCATTGACGGCACCGTCTGGCATACGGCGTCGCTGGGCATCGGCGGGGAGTACATCACCAACGACATCGCCATTGGCCTGCGGCTGCCCACCGAGGTCGCCGAGCAGGTGAAGGTCCGCTACGGGCACGCCCGTCCGGCCCAGGTGGGCCAGGATGAGCGGTTCCCGGCGGAACCGTTCGGCGAGAGTGGCCCGCAGATGCTCCCCCGCTGGAAGATGGCGGAGATCATTGAGGCCCGCGCGGCGGAAATTCTGGAAATGGTCCAGACGGACATCAAGCGCTCCGGCTACGACGGCCTGCTCCCGGCGGGCGTCGTCCTCTGTGGCGGGGTCGCCCAGTTGCCCGGCATGCCGGAACTGGCGCGGGAGGTGCTGGGGCTGCCGGTCCGGGTGGGCCGTCCGCAGGGACTGGTGGGGCTGGTGGACCGGATCAGCGGCCCGGCCTTCGCCGTCGCGGCTGGCCTGATGGGCTGGGGGATGACCGCCGACGTCCGCCGCCCGCTGCCCAGAGGCGGGCCGTCGCTGGGGAAACGGCTCCGGGAGTGGCTGCGCGCCCTGCTCCCCGGATAACCCATTTCACGCTTCACGTTTCACGTTTCACGTTTCACGTTTTACGTTTCACGTTTCACGTTTCACGTTTCACATCCCACATCCTGGAGGTCGCTCATGAAACCGTCCGAGAACTTCGCCCGAATCCGTGTGGTCGGGGTTGGCGGCGGCGGGAGCAACGCCGTCAACCGGATGATAGAGGCGGGCATCGCCGGGGTGGACTTCATCGCCGTCAACACCGATGCCCAGGCGCTCATGCTCTCCAACGCGCCCACCCGCGTGCGCATCGGCGACAAACTGACGCGCGGGCTGGGCGTCGGCGGTAATCCGGAACTGGGCCGCAAGGCCGCCGAGGAGTCCATGGACGAACTCTACCAGGTCCTGGACGGCTCCGACATGGTCTTCATCACCGCCGGGATGGGCGGCGGGACGGGGACCGGGGCTTCGCCCGTCGTCGCCAAAATCGCCCGCGAGATGAACGCCCTGACCATTGGCATCGTCACCCGCCCGTTCTTCTTTGAGGGGAAGAAGCGGGCCGAACTGGCGGCGGCGGGCATTGAGGCCCTGAAGGAGCAGGTGGACACCCTCATCGTCATCCCCAACGACCGCCTGCTGGAGATTGTGGAGAAACGGGTCAGTCTCCAGGACGCCTTCCGCCTGGCGGACGACGTTCTCCGGCAGGGCATCCAGGCCATTTCGGAGGTCATCACCGTCCCGGGCCTCATCAACCTGGACTTCAACGACGTCCGGGCCGTGATGTCCGAGGGCGGCGCGGCGCTGATGGCGGTGGGCCAGGGCAGCGGCGAGAACCGGGCCCAGGAGGCCGCGCATCAGGCCATATCCAACCGTCTGCTGGACATCACCATTGACGGCGCCCAGCGCATCCTCTTCAACATCACCGGCGGGCCCGACATGAGTCTGCACGAGGTCTACGAGGCGGCGACGGTCATCCGCGAGACGGCCCACCCGGATGTGGACCTGCGGTTCGGTGCGGTGATTGACGAGGAAATGGGCGACACGGTGCGCATTACCCTCATCGCCACCGGCTTTGACGCCGGACAGCGCCCGCCGAAGGCGGCCCGGGTTCCCGCGCGGGAGACTCTGGAGCGCCCACTCCCCGTCTTTGATAAGGACGACCTGGAGATTCCCGCCTTCCTGCGCCGCCGCGCCGGGTGATGGGTCTCACACAAAGACACAAAGGCACAAAGGAAAAAAGAAAAAACTTCGTGTCTTTGTGTCTTGGTGAGAGGTATCAGGAGGTACTATGGCGGAGGGCGTCGGCCTGACCGCGCGCTCGTCCCTGAAAGAAGCCATTCCGGCCTTTCAGGACTACATGCGCGCGCGGGATTTCAGCCAGTATACCATTCGCTCCTTCACCTCGGACCTGCGCATCCTGGGCGAGTACATCGGCATGGAGACGGCAGTGGGCGACATCGGCACCCGTGACCTGAACCGATTCGTCCACTGGCTCACCGACGAGCGGGACGTCCCCTGCACGCCCAAGTCCCTCTCCCGCCGGATCACCACCCTCAAGGTCTTCTTCGGCTGGCTGGCGGAGACGGGCGTCCTGCCGGAGGACCCCGCCGCGCCGGTCATCCACCGACCGGTGCTGACCGGCCCGCCGCGGGTGCTGCGCGAGGAGGAGATCGCGCGCGTGTTAGAGGTGACGGAGGCTCTGCGCCGTGCCGACCCCCCGGATGCCCGCCCGCATCTCCTGGTCACCCTGCTGCTGCACACCGGCATCAAAAAGGGCGAGTGCATGAACATCGCGCTGGACCACATAGACCTCTCCGATCCGGCGCGACCGATGTTGTGGGTGCGGTACGCCAGTCCGCGCCGGAAGCACAAGGAGCGGCGCCTGCCGCTGCCCGCCGACTGGCCCGCCGTTCTGGCCGAATACCGTGCCCAGTACGACCCCCAGGACCGACTGTTTCCCTGCACCGCGCGCAATCTGGAGTACGTGCTGGACGACGTGGCCCGGCAGGCCGGGCTGACCGAAGGCCTTTCTTTTGAGACGTTACGCTGGACCTGCGCGGTGCGCGATTACCGCGCGGGCATGACCCCGGAGCAGTTGCGGCAAAAACTGGGCCTCACCCGCATCTCCTGGCGGGAAGTGGAGCCCAAAATCGCCCGGCTGGCGGGGAAATGACGACGGACGACAGACCACGGACCACAGACGACGGACGACAGACCACGGACCACGGACGACAGACGACAGACGACAGACCACAGACGACGGACGACAGACGACAGACGACAGACGACAGACCACAGACGACGGACGACAGACGACAGACCACGGACCACGGACCACAGACGACGGACGACAGACGACAGACGACAGACCACAGACCGCAGACGATTAGCGATACGCGATTAGCGATGCGCGATATGCGATACGCGATACGCGATAAGCGATAAGCGATACGCGATGCGCGATATGCG
>JAPYWT010000071.1 GCA_028276215.1 Thermoflexus sp.
TTGTTCGGCGTTGGCCAGCCGCACCCGTTCCTCCGCCAGTTCCTCCTCCTCGCCGGGGCGGAGGCTGGCGGCTTCAATCTCCGCAATCTGGTACTGCAGGAGGTCTATGCGGCGGGCCCGCTCCTGCTCGTCCTGCTCCAGGCCGGCCCGCTCCCGCCGGACGGCGCGCACCTGGGCGACCAGGTCGGCCACGCGGGCCCGGGCCTCCTCCAGGCCGGCGAAGCGGTCCAGCATGTGGACGTGCTCCCGCACCCGCAGGAGGGAGAGGTGCTCGCTCTGGCCGTGGATGTCCACCAGTCCTTCGGCAACCTCCCGCAGGAGGGCCAGGGTCACCGCCCGGCCGTTGACGCGGCAGATGCTCCGCCCCTCGGCCCGCACCTCGCGGGAGAGGATGAGGAGGTCGGGCTCGTCGCCTTCCAGGCCCTCCCGCTCCAGGATGGGGCGCAGGGCGGCCTGATGGGCCGGGTCCAGGCGGAAGACGGCCTCCACCAGGGCCCGGTCGGCCCCGGCGCGCACGACGGTGGGGTCGGCCCGTCCCCCCAGCACCAGGCCGACGGCGTCAATGATGATGGACTTCCCCGCCCCCGTCTCCCCGGTCAGGACGATGAGGCCGGAGGGGAGGGAGAGGTGGAGTTCGTCTATGATGGCGAAATCGCGGATGTGGAGTTCGGTCAGCATCTTGTTTCTCACACAAAGACACAAAGACACAGAGGCACAAAGACAAAAGCGGCCTTCGTGTCCTTCGTGGTTTTTATGAAACGGCTCTTGGGTAGGTGGTTATTTTTATCTTTGTGCCTTTGTGTCTCCGTGTGAGATTTATCCCTCATATTCTCAACCGGGCGATGGCGGCACCGATGGCGGTTGCCAGGTAGACGCCACCCCAGAGGAGGGGCCAGGCGATGCCGGTGAGAGACGCGGCCGCAAAGGGGGCATCCAGCGTGGGGAGGAGGGCGGTCAGCATCCAGGGCAGGCCACCGACCAGGATGCAGGCGGAGACGACCAGCCAGGTGTAGCGGCCGCGCCGGCGGCGAATGGCCCGGCGGACCGCCTCGGCGATGCCCGTGCCCGCCAGGGGGCCGAGGAAGATCGCCAGCCAGCCGGAAGCGGGGATGATCCAGCCCGCGATGAGGGCCAGAGGGAGCGCCACCACCGCCGCGACCAGGTAGTAGACCGGGCGGAATTCGGCATAGAAGACCTGCTGCTGGCGGTTACGGCATGCCGGGCAGATGTAGCCCACCTCTATCTGCACCGCGCACCGGGGGCAGATGGGCGCCCCGCATCGGGCGCAACGCAGGTAGGTTTCTACGTTGGGGTGGTTGATGCAACGAAGTGGTTCGCTCATTTCGTATTCCGTTGCCTAAATCCCGAGGAGTTCAAACACTTCAGCACGGACGGCCTCCCCGGTCAGAAGACTCTCCACAGTAAACCAGTGGGTGATGATGTGGCGGTTGAGTTCCAGGTCCTCTTTGGCCCTCCCGGTGAGGGATGTGCCCTGCACAATCAGGATGGTCACTGCAGTTGGGTTCTCTTCCCGGGCCCGGTTCAGGCTTTTCAGTGCCGCTCCCAGACGCTCCAGAATCCCCGCAGGGTCTATACCGCCTTTGACCTCCACGGCCGCCCGGATTCGGTCCCCTTTGTAGAACGCAATGTCCGGTTCATCGCCAAATGTGACAACGCGGCCATCCGATAGTTCCATACGCCCACCGTCCGGGCTCTCCGTGACCACCCAACCCCGCTCGCGCAGCCTGCGTTGAATCAGACCTTTCACCAGTGCTTCCACCCGCTCCCCTTTCGCGTTCTGCCAGGAACCCTGTGCCTGGGTCCCAGCCGCCATACCGCGCCACAGGTCCAACTCCCGCGCATTGACCTCTTCGTCAAACTCAATCAACTGGCTGATAATCCGATTCAGGTGACGAGCGATCTGCTGTGCTGCTGCCTCATCAGGGAGAGATGTGCCCGTCTCGTACGCGTTCACCGTCAATCCCACCCGCACCATGGATTTCTGTGAAACCATGGAGAGCATCCGGTAGTAACCGGTTGAGCCCGGAATCGTCATCAAGACCTGTGGATGGGCGAAGACGGTGACCGGCTTGATTCCCCGGTGGATGACCCGGTTCCAGGCGGCTTCAGAAATGCCCAGGTCGGGCAGGTTCCACCGAAGCGTCTCTCCCCTGAATGCCTCCACGGCTTCGGCGACCGATAACATCTTCCACTCATGCAATTTCTGGTGGAAAAACTCGCTCTTGGTCAGTTGATCCAGGAACCAGGTTTGATGTCGGGGATCCGTGGTCACTCCTGTTTCCTCCAGACAACGATGCTCTCCCGTACCGGGACGCGCCCGTACCGGCCCATTTGCTGGGAACTGTTCCCCTTGTAGCGGGCGACGACGATTTCCTCCACGACAAAACCCTCTTCCTCGGCCATTTCGGAGAGAATCAGGTCCACCGGGAGCATCCGGCCCTCAAAGCGCACGTTGTCCACGACCATGGCCACGCGCGCCGAAGGGGCCAGGACTCTCCTCCACTCCCGGATGGCCTTCTGCATATCCACAAAATACCCGGTCAGCATATCCGGGATTCGGGGGTTATTCAGGGCTTTGCCGCGCGCCCTCAGGAAATCCACCAGTTCCCGTACTGCCGGATGGGGTGCCTCCTCGGCCGGCGCCAGCCTCGCCTCAATGTGGGAGCGAAGCAGACTGTGCCGCAGTTCCCTCAGTTCGGCAAAATTGCGTACGAAGTGGAAACAGAGTTCCAGAGAGTACGTGCGGGTGTAGTCGTACCGGTTGGCGTAGGGCGGGGAAGTGATGATCACCGTCGGGGAACGCTCAAACGGGACATCTTCCAGCCGCCGGGTATCCCCCAGCACAACCTGGAAGGGCAGGAAGGCCCTGTCCCACCCCAACTCCCGAATCCACCGGACGTCCGTTTCGGCTTCCCGCACCTTTCCCGTCAGTGCTTCCTCCAGGTCCGCCGGTCGCTTATCTCGCCTCAGCCGCAGGAACTGGCCGTCTTTGGACGTGTAACTGCAGGCCTCCAGAACGGAGAAGAACAGGAGCAGGAAAATCTCCCGGAACGGCGAATCCAGGCCGTCAATGGCCGCTTTCCAGCGGCGCAGCGCCAGCAGGGTCCCGGCGGGAAACGCGACGCCCATAATGGCCACGTCCATCGCGACGGGGGCCGGTTCGGCCGAGGGGGCTATCTGCCGGAGATGCTCAAAGACCCGGGTCAGTTCTCCGGGGCGGACCTGAAAGAAGAGGGGCAGGGTGCGGGCGATGAACACCGCTACAGGCAGACGGTCGGTTCCGACGGCAGGTATCCCCCGGCAGGACGCGGCCAGGAGCGTGGTGCCCATCCCGCAGAAAGGGTCAAAAACGGTATCCTCCGGACCGGCTCCGAAGCGGGCCAGCCACTCCTCCACAAAGCGGAACGCGAAGGCCTCCTTGTAGCGATACAGGCGAAGAAGGGGGACATCCCTGTTGCCCACATAGGAGACCATGCTTCCCATTCGCAGGTCCTCGCGCATCCGGTGGGCATATTTTTGCTCCAACCGCTGGGCCTCATCCCCCGAATCTCCGGTCTTCACATCAAACAGCACGGGCTGCCCCATCCCTCCTACTCCCTACTTCCTACTCCATACTCCCTACTCCCTCCCCCTACCTCTCCCCCAAATACGCCTTCCTCACCCGTTCATCCCGCATCAGTTCCTGGGCCGGGCCGGAGAGGACGACCCGCCCGGTCTCCAGGACGTAGGCCCGATGGGCAATCTTCAGCGCCGCGCGGGCGTTCTGCTCCACCAGCAGGATGGTCGTGCCGCGCGCGTTGATCTCCCGAATCGTCTCAAAGATGGCCTTGACCAGCATGGGCGCCAGCCCCAGCGACGGCTCGTCCAGCAGCAGAAGCCGCGGCCGGGACATCAGCGCCCGCCCGATGGTCAGCATCTGCTGCTCGCCGCCGGAAAGCGTGCCGCCCAACTGGTTCTTCCGCTCCGCCAGACGGGGGAACAGGTCAAAGACCCGCCGGAGGTTCTCCCGAATCGCCTCCTCGTCCTTGATTGTGTACGCCCCCATCATCAGGTTCTCCATCACCGTCAGGGTGGTGAAGATGCGGCGGCCCTCCGGGACATGGCAGACCCCCATCTGGACAATCTTGTGGGCGGGGACATGATTGATGACCTGACCGCCGAACTCAATCCGGCCCTCGCGCGGGCGGACCAGGCCGGAGATGGTGCGGAGCGTGGTGCTCTTACCGGCCCCGTTGGCCCCGATGAGGGTGACGATTTCCCCTTCCTCCACCTCCAGGTCAATCCCCTTGAGGGCGTGGACGTGGCCGTAGTAGGTGTGCAGGTTCTCTATCCTCAGGAGTGGCATCGTCACACCTCCTCCTCGCCCAGATAGGCCTGAATGACCCGCGGGTTCCGCTGCACCTCCTCCGGCGTCCCTTCGGCAATCTTTTTCCCGTAGTCCAGGACGACAATCCGTTCACAGATACCCATCACCACCTTCATGTCGTGCTCAATGAGCAGGATGGTGATGCCCGAATCCCGAATCTGCCGGATGAGGTCCATCAATTCCAGAGTCTCCTGCTCGTTCAGGCCGGCCGCCGGTTCGTCCAGGATCAGCAGACGGGGCCGGGCCGCCAGCGCGCGGGCAATCTCCAGCCGCCGCTGATGGCCGTACGGGAGATTCTTCGCCAGTTCGTCCCGATAATCCGAGAGCCCCATAAAATGGATGTGCTGCTCCGCCTCTTTGACAATGAACGCCTCCTCCTCCCGCTGCGCCGGTGGGCGGAAGATGGCCCCCCATACACCGGCCCGGGTGCGGTGGTGGACACCCGCCATCACGTTCTCCAGGACGGTCATATTCTTGAACAGGCGAATCGTCTGGAACGTGCGGGCGATGCCCAATTCGGTGACCTCGTGGGGCCGCAGCGTCCGCAGTTGGTCCCACCGCTCCCGGACCGACCGGGCCGGCACCCACTGCAACCACCAGACCGGGGTGATGAACTTTCGGGCGCCCAGCGGCGGGTGGGCAATCCGGTGGCCGTTGAAGAAAATTTCCCCATACGTCGGGGTATAGATACCGGTGATCAGGTTGAAAATGGTGGTCTTCCCGGCGCCGTTCGGGCCGATGAGACCCAGAATCTCCCCTTCGTCCAGGGAGAAACTGACGCGGTCCACAGCGGTCAGGCCACCAAACTGTTTGGTCAGATCGTGGATTTCCAGAAGCGCCATCTATCCTCCCCTTTTCGCGCCTTTCGCGTATTTCGCGCCTTTCGTGCCCTACTCTTTCTCCCGAATCTCCATCCGGATGCGGCGGCTGGGCCACAGGCCCTCGGGGCGGGCGATCATCATGGCGACCATCGCCACGCCCATCCAGGCATCCCGCCAGGTCTTCAGGAAGCGGAAGATTTCCGGCAGGGTGATCATCCCCAGGGTGCCGACAAAGACGCCGGGGATGGAGCCGGTGCCGCCCAGGACGACGATGCAGAACATCACGACCGACTCAATGAAGCGGGCCAGGTCCGGGGAGACAACGGGAATGCGGGCCACGTAGAGCGCCCCGGCCAGGCCAGCCCACCCGGAGCCCAGCACGAAGGCCAGCAGTTTCGCCCACGTCGTATCCACGCCCATGGCCTCGGCCGCCGTCTCGTCCTCCCGGACGTACATCCAGGCCCGACCCAGGCGGGAGTTCTCCAGCCGCCGGACCGCGAAGAGCGTCAGGACCAGGAAAAAGAGGACCAGGTAGTAATGATGAAGGGGGGTCCGTAACGTCAGGCCGAAGAGGACAGTCTGGTCAATGCCGCTCAGCCCGTTGGCCCCACCGGTGATGCCGAAGATGTTGTTGACCAGGGCCAGCCGGACCACTTCGCCGAAGGCGATGGTCACAATACAGAGATAGTCGCCGCGCAGGTGCAGGATGGGGCGGGAAATCAGGTAGCCGAAGAACGCGGCCACCAGAATGCTGATGGGCCAGGTCAGGACGAGCGGGATATGGAAGTGAAGGTTGAGGAGCGCCGACGTGTACGCGCCCAGGGCGTAGAAGGCGGCGTGGCCCAGTTGGAACAGCCCCGCGTAGCCGACGATGATGTTCAGGCTCAGCCCCAGAATGGCGTAGATGCCTGTGCGCCAGAGCACCGCGCGGTAATAGTCATTCAGCGGGAGCGGGAGCAGGACCGCCAGGACCAGCAGGCCTGCCTGCCACCAGAGAGGGGGAATTTTCTGAAGACGTGCCCGCAGGTTCTCCATCGCTCTCCTCCCGCTACAGTTTCTCCGCCACCCGTTCGCCCAGCAGGCCGGTGGGGCGGAAGATGAGAATCAGGATGAGAATCGCGTACGCAATGACATCTTTCCACTGGGGGGAGACGTAGCCCGCCCCCAGCGTCTCTATAATGCCCAGGATCATCCCGCCCAGCATGGCGCCGGGGATGTTGCCGATGCCGCCCAGAATGGCGGAAATAAAGGCCTTCAGGCCGAAAATCCAGCCCAGGGTGAAGTCAAAAGAGCCGTAGTAGAGGGCCACAATCATGCCTGCCAGTCCGCCCAGGCCCGGGCCGATCAGGAAGACGGTGGCGATGATGCCGTCCACATCTATCCCCATCAGCCGGGAGACCTCGTGGTCCAGCGAGACGGCGCGCATGGCGGTGCCGATGCGGGTGCGGTAGACGAAGAGGTAGAGGAGCGCCATCAGCAGGAAGGAGACGACCAGGACCAGCACCTGCATCACGCTGATCCGGACGCCACCGACGAGGGCGACCCTGCCGGCGGGCACCAGTCCAGTGGGATAGGTCTTCCAACTGGCGCCGTAGATGTTGCGGGCCAGGCTCTCCAGGATGAACGCCGCTCCCAGGGCCGAGATGACCGGCGCCAGGCGTCCTGCTGAGCGGAGGGGGCGATAGGCCACCCGCTCTATCAAGACGCCGACCAGCGCGATGGTGACGATGACGATGATGGAGACGGGGAGAATCAAGATAGGGCCACCCCGGCTCATCAGGGCTACCAGAGCGCTCAGCCCGGTCAGCCCGATATAAGCCCCCCACATAAAAAGGTCGCCGTGGGCAAAGTTAATCAGTTTCAGCACACCGTAGACCATCGTATAACCCAGGGCGACCAGCGCGTAGAACGAGCCAATGGTGATGCCGTTGATGAGTTGCTGGAGCAGTTGTTGCATCGGATAGGCCCTCCGTTAGAGAAAAATAGGTTTTGCGGCGGGCGGCGCAGCCGCCCGCCGCAAAACTCTTTCCCCAGTTTAAACCGAAGGTACTTACAACTCCAAAGCGCGGCGTAGCCGTTGGCCCACTTCGGCCAGATCCGATGGAGTCAGAGCACCGACACGGTAGATAACACGAGTCGGATCAAGGGTAAACAACACCGGTTTGACGGCGGAAGGGTACCGCAGACCGGCTGCTTGCCAATCCCGCAATACGTAGTCCAACGGCCCATTGGCCGTGGCGACCCTGGAGGTGATCGCTGCCAGAATCAGGTCAGGTTCTGTGGTATGGTACAGCGAACCGCTCACCACCACCGCTGGCCTCACTTTTGTTGTGCTGAGGTCACTGAATGGAAACGGCACCAGAACGACATCACCGCGCTGAAACGCCATAGAGTTCCCTCCAATGGTCGTAACGGGCATCCTCTTCGTTGTCCCACACCCGCTGCAATGAGCCTTCCGACAGGAATGACCACCCACCTCGTTCAACCTGCTGGTCCAGGAGATCCGTCAGGCTGAAAAGAATGTCCAACGCTTTCTCAACAATCTGATCCTCGCTGATGGCTTTGGCTCTGGCCAGGCGGCTCAGGCGGTCTGCATGATGCACAGACAGTCGGATCTGTTTTTCCACAACGGCCACCATATCGCTCATTATCCCTCCCACTCAGAAGGGGGAGTCCGGGGATCCCCGGACTCCCCCGGCCTGGCCGTCCACCGTTACGGCGAGGGCTGCTGCGGGTTCAGGATGAACTCGCCCTTCTCGTTGATGATGTAGGCCACGTGAATGGTGCCCAGGCGGTCGCCCTTCTCATCCCAGCCCAGGATGGGGCCGGTGATGCCGTTGATGTTCTTGGCCTGGTGGAGGAACTCCGCCAGCACCTTCGGGTCGGTGGACTTGGTCTGCTCAATGGCGTAACGGATCACGTTGAAGGCCTCCGCCGCCATCATCCACCAGACGCTGGCCGGCTCCTCGCCGTAGCGGGCCTTGAAGTCCTCCACGTACTTCTTCGCCTCGGGGACGTTCACGTCCTTCGGCAGCGGCTCCGTGGTGACGTAGGTCCCCGCCGCGTTCTCCACCCCGGCGATCTGGACCAGTTCGGGGTTGTTGCAGGCGTTCCCCATCACCCACTGGAGTTTCAGCCCCAGGTCGTGGGATTGCTTCAGGAGCAGGCCGCCCTGGGCGTGGTACCCGGTGAAGTAGATAGCGTCCAGGCCGGCGCCGCCGATGCGGGTGAGGGTGGGCGTGAAGTCCTTATCGGCGGGGTTGATGGCATCGTAGAAGGCCACCTCCAGCCCCAACTGCTCGGCGTACCGCTTGGTGTGCTCCGCCAGCCCCTGGGCATAGGTGGAGTTGTCGTGCAGGATGCCGATTTTCTTCGCGCCCAGCACTTCCTTCATAAACTTCGCCGCGAAGAGCCCCTGCCGGTCGTCCAGGAAGCAGACGCGGAAGAAGCGCTGGAAGCCCTTCTCGGTGAGCCGGGTCGCGGTGGAGGAGGGAGTGATATGGAGGATGCCCGCCTGATTGTAAATGACGGAGGCCGGTTCGGTGGCGCTGGAGTTGTAGGCGCCGATAACGGCGATGACCCCTGCATCCACCAGTTTCTGGGCCACCTGGGAAGCCTGTCCGGCATCCCCGGCGTCATCCTCCACCACCAGTTCAACCTTGCGGCCCAACAGCCCGCCGGCCGCGTTGGTCTGGTCCACCAGCAACTGGATGGACTTGAGCATCCCCTGCCCCTCGTAGGCGTAGTCCCCCGTCAGCGGGAGTTCCGCGCCGATTTTGATGGGGGCAGCCTCTTTGGGCTTACACCCGGCGAAGAGCGGCAGCACCAGGATGGCA
>JAPYWT010000072.1 GCA_028276215.1 Thermoflexus sp.
GGATGCACTCGCCACACCCCACACACTTCGCCTCGTCCACCACGGCGACCGTCGGCGAGATGGTCACCTCGCCCTGGTTGAAGAGACGGACGACCTGCATGGCCGCCGCGTCGGCATGGGAGACGGTATCGGGGATGTCGCGGGGGCCCTGGCAGCAGCCCGCCAGGAAGATGCCGGCCGTCGCCGTCTCCGCGGGGCGCAGTTTGGGGTGCGCCTCGGCAAACCAGCCGTCGGGGGTCCGGCCCAGGCCGAAGATGGCCGCCACCCGGTCGGCGTCGGGCTGGGGCTCTATCGCCGACGCCAGAATCACCATGTCCACATCCACCGAGACCAGCCGCCCCAGGTCGGCGTCCTCGCCCTTGACCCGCAGTTTGCCGTCGGGCAGGACCTCCACTTCGGCCCCCCGGCCCCGGACGAAGATGACCCCCTCCTCCTGCACCCGCTCGTAGAACTCCTCGTACGCCTTGCCGAAGGCGCGCATGTCCATATAGAACTGGTAGACCTGCGCGCCGGTGTGGTCCCGCACCTGATGCGCGTGCTTCAGGGAGTACATGCAGCAGAACCGGGAGCAGTAGGGATGGGCGTTGACGTCCCGGCTGCCGACGCAGTGGATGATGGCGACCCGCTCCGGCTTCTTCCCCTCGGCGGTGACGATGTGCCCGCCGGTAGGGCCGCCCGCGCTCACCAGTCGCTCAAACTGCAACCCCGTGATGATGTTGGGGGAGAGGCCGTAGGAGTACTGGGGGAGTTTCCGGGGGTCCCACATCCCGTAGCCCGTGGCGACCACGACCGCCCCTACCTGCACGTCCAGCAACTGGTCCTGCTGGTTGTAGTCAATGGCCCCCGCCGGGCAGACCTTCTCGCAGAGTTTGCAGCGGCCTTTGGTGAAGAAGAGACAGTTCTCCCGATCAATCACCGGGATGTTGGGGATGGCCTGGGAGAAGGGGCGATAGATGGCCTTCCGTTTGCCCATTCCGGCCTCGTAGGCAGTATCCACCACCTTTGTGGGGCACTTTTCCTGGCAGAGGCCACAGCCGGTGCACTTCTCCTCGTCCACCGACCGCGCCCGCTTGCGGATACGGACGGTGAAGTTGCCCACGTAGCCGGAGACGGCCTCTACTTCGCTGTAGGTCAGCAGGGTGATGTTGGGATGCCGACCGGCATCCATCATTTTGGGGCCGAGAATTCAGGTACTACAGTCCAACGTGGGGAAGGTCTTATCCAGTTGGGCCATCCGCCCGCCGATAGAGGGCTCCCGTTCCACCAGATAGACCGGGTAGCCCGCGTCGGCGATGGAGAGGGCGGCCTGGATGCCCGCGATGCCCCCGCCGACGACCAGGGCGGCCTTCGTCACCGGCTCCCGGCGGGGCTCCAGCGGGGCCTGGTAGGGCACCCGGAAGACGGCGGAGCGCACCAGCCGCATGGCCTTCTCCGTGGCCGCCTCCCGGTCGTCGGTGATCCAGGAGACATGCTCGCGGATGTTGGCCATCTGGAAGAAGTAGGGGTTGAGGCCGGCCGCCTCCACCGCCCGCTGGAAGGTGACCTCATGCATCCGGGGGGTACAGGACGCCACCACGATGCGGTTCAGGCCCAGGTTGCGGATGTCCTCCTGGATCATCAACTGGCCCGGCTCGGAGCACATGTACTTGTAGACACGGGCGACGACGACGCCGGGAAGTCTGGCCGCCATCTCCGCCACGGCGTTCGTGTCCACCGTCGCCGAGATATTGACGCCGCACTCGCAGATATAGACGCCGATTCGGGGTTGCTCCATAGCGACGACTCCTGTTTTACGGATCAACCGCAGAGACGCAGAGGGCGCAGAGGTTTTTTAGATTGTCTGTAACTGTTCAGCCTCACCCCTCCCCCAGCGGCTTCGCCGCTACCGCCGCAGGCGGCGGGGGTGGGGTGAGGAAGCCTGAATAGTTACGATTGTCTTTGCGTCCTTTGCGTTCTTTGCGGGTAATTACCTACCACAAAGGTCACAAAGTACTCACGAAGGACACAAAGGGTAAAAATCGTCCTCCGTGTCCTTTGTGTGGCCTTCGTGTCCTTCGTGGTTTTTTACGAAACGACTCTTGGGTAGGCAGTTACCTTTGCGGTTAAAAACTCACCGGCGTGACGTGCCGCTGGAGGCCCAGGACCTCCCTCGGCAGGCCGAAGGCCAGGCCCATCAGTTGGGGCAGATAGAGGACGGGGATGCGTACCGTCCGGCCCAGCAGACGGGAAACTTTATCCTGATAGGCGTCCAGGTTCATATGGCACATCGGGCAGACGGTCACGATGCAGTCGGCGCCCTCGCAGGCCGCCAGCACCGCGCCCGCCATCGTCAGGCCGACCTCCGGCTTGGTCATCAGCAGCGACGTCCCGCAGCAGGACGCCTCGCGGGGGTGCCGGTGGACCCTGACCCCCAGCGCCTCCAGCAATGGGAGCATGGAGGTGGGGCGCTGCCCGTTGTCAAAGGGACTGTAGGGGCGGACGGTCTGGCAGCCGTAGTAGGGGGCGACGGTCAGCCCCTCCAGCGGCTTCTGCACCCGCGCCCGCACCGCCTCCGGCCCGAAGTCGTTGGCCAGGACGTCCAGGATGTGACGGGCCGTCAACGTCCCCTGGTAGGTCAGGTTCTCCACCTCCAGGGCCTGGTTGACTTTGTCGTGGAGTGAACGGTCAGCCGCCAGAGTGGCGGCGGTCCGGCGGAAGTTGGTGTAGCAGGCACTGCAGACGACGAGCAGGTCCCGGCCGTCGGCCTGCTGCTCCGCCAGCGCCAGATTGCGGGCCGGAAGGACCAGGCCCAGCAGGTCGCTCATCACCGGGGCGACGCTGGCCCCACAGCAGGTCCAATCCTCCAGTTCCTCCACGTCGGCGCCCAGGGCCCGGAGCACCGCCAGAGAGGAATCCCGGTACTCCAGCGCCGTCCCCTCCTGTGAGCAGCCGGGGTAGAAAATGTACCTCATCGTTTCCCCTCCAGTTCAGCCACCCGCGCAAACAGGCGGTCCAGCCGGCCCTCTCCGCCCAGTCGGGGCCATTCCAGGCCAATTTTGCCCCGGGCCAGCATGGTCAGGCCCAGGCGGGCAAAACCCAGCGCGGCCAGCGGGTTGGAGGCCAGGAAGTAGCGGGCCATAAACTCCACCTCCCGCATCCGCCCGTAGCGGCGCATCACGTCGGCGAACGTCCGGTAGAAGGCCCCGCTCTGCGGAGAGGAGACGATGCCCCGTTCTATCGCCAGTTCCTTCAGACGGACAATGGTCTCCGTGAGGGGAATCCCGCGCGGGCAGCGGACGTGGCAGGTGTAGCAGAGGCTGCAGAGCCAGATGCTTTTGGAACGGAGCACCTCTTCGGTCATCCCCAACTGGACCATGCGCCACATCCGGCGCGGGGAGAGGTCCATCGCGGGCGCAGCGGGGCAGGAGGCGGTACAGGTCCCACACTGGATACAGGAGAGCATCTTCTCCCACCGACCGGGGGTCACCTGCTGAGCCAGACTCCGGTCCGCGTGGGTCAGGTCCAGGATTTCAGGGGCAGCCGCCATTGATCGCCTCCCAGCATGGGGATTCAGTCAGGTAAAGCAGAGAAGTTCTACCACATAACCCCAATCCTGTCAAGACAAAAAATTGTAGGACAACTGCCGCGCAGTTGTCCTACCATCCTGCCGGTTTACCGGCCCGCCTGCGGCAGGAACCGGCGGACGGTGTGCAGCAGGTGGTCCGGGTCTATCGGTTTGCTGATCCAGGCGTCTATGGGGATGTGCAGGTCATCGGGCAACATCCCCGCATACTGGCTGCTGTCAATGCTGGAGACCATGACCACCGGGATTGCCCGCAAGGACGGGTCCGTGGCCATCTCCCGCGCGACGGCCACGCCTTCCAGCGGTGTCGCCATCATCACATCCAGCATGACCAGGTCCGGCCGCTCCGTCCGCATCATCTGCAGCGCCTGCTGACCGTCCCGGGCCGCGCTGACCTGATAGCCCGCTTTGGCGAGAATCCGCCGGGAGAGGTCCACGAAGTCCGGGTCATCGTCCACGACCAGGATTTTCAGCGCAACCCCTGGCTTGACCTCTACTTTCTTCTTGGGCCGCAGGTAGATGAACCAGTAGGCCAGTCCCACAAAACCGGCGCCGCCGATGATGTTCCCAATGGTCACCGGCAGCAGATTGCGCAGGAAGAACGCTCCCCATGTGAGACGGGCGAAATCGGCGGGCGTCTTGCCGATGGCCTCCCAGAAGGCCGCCGGTGCCCAGGACTTGATGAAGAGGCCGATGGGGATGAGGTACATATTGGCGATGCTGTGCTCAAACCCGGCGGCGACGAAGGCGGTGATGGGGAAGATGATGGCGAGGATTTTGTCGGTGGTGGACCGGGCAGAAGCGCACAGCCAGACCGCCAGGCAGACCAGCGCGTTGCACATAATGCCCAGGGCGATGGCCTGCACAAACCCCAGGCTGCACTTCGCGTTGGCGATGGAGAGGGCATTCAGTCCGATGGCGCCCGAGGCGAAGGTATACTGCCCGGTGGAGAACATGACCAGCGCGGTCAGGATAGAGCCGACGAAGTTGCCCGCGTAGACGATGGCCCAGTTGCGCAGGAGTTGGGCCGTGGTCACCCGGCCGCTGGCATACGCCATCACGATGAGGTTGTTGCCGGTGAACAGTTCCGCCCCGGCCACCACAACGGCGATCAGGCCGAGGCAGAAGACCAGGCCGCCCGCCAGTCGGACGAATCCGTAGGGTACACCGGCCGCGCTCAGGCCCGTCGTCACGGTGGTCAGGAAGATGCCCCCGGTGCCGATGAACGCACCCGCCAGGATGGCCAGGGCAAACATCGTCCAGAAGTCCAGGTTCGCTTTGGTGACGCCCACCTCTTCCATTCGGCTGGCCATTTTCGCCGGGGGAAAGGCATCAATCTGCAGTTCGTTGCTCATTCATTCCCTCCTGTGGAGATGGATGGAGATAGTTCTTGTTCAGGGATGAAGGGTGGAACATACCAGCAGGGTGCAGATCACCATGCAGGCAGTGAGTGTTGTAACATACCAGCCGTAGCCCGTCAATAGAGTTTTTTCCCGAAATGACCGGATGTTTGTCACCTTCTTGGGCCGATTAGAAAAAATAAGTGTAGCGCAAGATTTCCTCTTGCGCTACACTCCCATGCTTTGATTCAGGGAAGTCTGGGGGCTTTCACCCTGCAGGCCTACCCCCGCAGGACCGTGGCGAAATCGGCAGGGGTCACGCCGGGGCTCTCCACGCCGTGCTCGGCGTAGAAGCGGGCGACGACGTTCTCCACCTCCTCCACCCGCACGCCCACCAGCGCCCGCTCCAGGTCGGCCAGCCGGTCCGCGGGGTAGAAGAAAAAGTCGCCGGAGAGGGAGATGTCGGCGATGACGCCCTCCCGGACCTCCGCGACGGCCCGGATGAGCCCGCCGGGGGCCTTGTAGGCCTTGTGCCAGACCTGAACGCCGGAGCGAATGGTGACCTCGCGGCCGATCTGGGGCCGCCCCCGGCGATAGAGCCACTCATCGGTGAGCATCCGCCCGGCCAGCCGGTCCGCCTCGGCCCGCCACCGGGCATCCACCGCCGTCTCCACCTCCAGCGGGCCCAGAATCTCCGCGAACTTCTCCGCCAGCAGGTCCCAGAGTTCCTCCCGCGGCGGCGCCGTGCCCAGTTCCCGCCGAATGGTGGAGAGGTTGTCCTGCAGGGTCTTGTAGACCTTGTCCCGGAACTTCTCGTCGGGCACTTTCAGCACCCGCACCATCGTCTCGTAGTCAAAATCCACAATCAGGTTGCCGACAAAGACGATGTAGTCGCCGATTTCGGCCACGCCGTTGCCCGAAATCTTGCGGCCGTTGGCGATGATGTCGTTGACCGGCTTGTACTCGGCGGGGATGCCCAGCGCCCGGTAGGCGGCAATGGGGGCCTGGAGAAACTTCCGGTAGAACGCCGCCTTGTCCTTCGGGACCAGCGGGTTGTCCTTGTGGATGACCAACTGGTAGAAGAGTTGCTCACCGTCCAGATAGACGGCGCCTCCGCCGACCTCCCGCCGGAAGACCGGGATGCCGTGCTCACGGCAGTACTCCAGGTCCACCTCCTGCTCCACATCCTGGAAATAGCCGATACAGACGTAGGGAGAGGCGGGGGAGAGGAGATTCAGCCCCTCCCGCCCGATGCGGGGAAGGGCGTGGTAGAGGAGTTGCGAATCGGCCCAGGGGACTGTTCCAAGACGGTAGAGTTTCATGATCACCTCCGGAGAAATCCTGGTGTGCGATCAGCGATCAGCGATCAGCGATCAGCGATAAGCGATCAGCGATACGCGATATGCGATATGCGATATGCGATACGCGATCCACGCTCACCGCCCCATCCGCTCCCGCAGCGGGGGCAGGGCGCGGACCTGTTCGGTGAACTCCCGCACCGTCTGGGCGAAGAGTTCGCCTTCAGATGAAGAGACCCACTTCACCAGAAACCGCTCCGGTTCAATGCCGGTGAATTCCAGCAGGGCCCGGAGGACCGGCATCCGTCGGGCGGTCCGGTGGTTGCCGGTCGCGTAGTGGCAATCGCCGATGTGACAGCCCAGGACCATCACGCCGTCGGCGCCCTCTTTGAAGGCGCGAATGACCAGTTCGGGAGCAACCCGCCCGGAGCAGGGGACGCGGATGATTTTCAGGTTGGGGGGATATTTGAGCCGGGTAGCGCCCGCCAGGTCCGCCCCGGCGTAACTGCACCAGTTGCAGAGGAAACCGATGATCTTCGGCTCGTAGCCAGCCATACGGAACCTCCGGGGGAGATTTCCATCCAGGGGATGTATCCCTGGCTTACGTCCCCCCGATGATAGCCCAGAAAGTCCGGATTGTCAAGCGCAGGAGAATTGTAGGACAACTGCTCGCAGTTGTCCTACAAGCGGCCATACCCGACAACATCGGGACACACCCCGAATGGCAAGAAGGGCAATTTTCGTCGGCATGAATGAGTCTCCTGCAAAAAGGTCATTTCACCGCCGAGACGCAGAGTACGCAGAGATTATACTGATGTAGAACTCTGCGCTCTCGGCGTCTCTGCGGTGAGTTTTTGCAGTGAAGTCATGAATGTTGATTTGCCGATTTCCAGATACGGTAGGATAATATGAGAGTCACCCGACCTGTGGAGCCGCGCATGAGCCAGCCAGTGGACATAGACCTCCTGTTGAGCCAGGTACGGACGGCCCTCGCCGCCGGAGACTGGGAACAGGCCGTGAGGCTGATAGAGGCCCTCCGCCCGCCCGACCAGGCCGACCTCTTCGGCGAACTGCCGCCGGAGGAGCAGGACGCCCTCCTGCCGCGCCTGGATGTAGAGGACTCGGCGGACATTCTGGAGGAACTGGAGGATAGCGAAGCGGCCGAACTGGCCTCGCGCCTGGATACGGAGGCCCTGGCCCGCATCCTGGACGAAATGGAGCCCGATGAGGCCGCCGACCTGCTGGGCGACATCCCCCTCGCCCAGGCCATCCAGGCCCTCTCCGCGATGGAAGAGGCCGACGAGGTGGAGCCGCTCCTGGCCCACCCCGACGAGACCGCCGGCGGCCTGATGACCACCCCACTGGTCACTCTCCGCCAGGAGATGACCGCCGAAGAGGCCATCGCCTACCTGCGGGCCCTGGCCCCCGATTCCGAAACCGTCTACTACCTCTTCGTGGTGGACGAGGAGAACCGTCTGGTCGGTGTGGTCTCCCTGCGGCAACTCATTGTGGCCCCACCTACCGCGCGCATCCGGGAGATCATGGACACCGAAGTCATCCACGTCCACGCCGGCGCCGACCAGGAAGAGGCCGCCCGCCTGATGTCCCGCTACGGCCTGCTGGCGCTGCCCGTCGTGGACGACGAAGGCCGACTCCTGGGCCTCATCACCCACGACGACCTGGTGGACGCCACCGGACTGGTCATCTACTTCCTGATCGCCCGCGCGATTATGGGACTGTAATTAGTGATGACCGAACCGCAAACCTGGACCCTTGTCACCAGCGAAGACGACCTGCAGGCCATGATGCAGGCCCTGCGGGCCCAGTCGGCCATCGCCGTAGACACCGAATCCAACTCCCTCTACGCGTACCGGGAACGGGTCTGCCTGATCCAGATTTCCGTCCCCGGCGCCGACTACATCGCGGACCCGCTGGCAGGGCTGGACCTCTCCCCGCTGGGCGAAGTGTTCGCCGACCCCGGCATCCAGAAAGTCTTCCACGCGGCGGAGCAGGACATCGCCGGCCTGAAGCGGGACTTCGGGTTTCGCTTCGCCAATCTGTTTGACACGATGCGGGCGGCGCGCATCCTGGGCTGGCCGCGCGCGGGGCTGGCCGACCTGCTCCGGGAGCACTTCGGCGTCCACACCGACAAACGGTACCAGCGGTACAACTGGGGACAGCGGCCCCTCAGCCCGGACGCGCTGCAGTACGCCGCGTGGGACACCCGCTACCTGCTCCCCCTGCGGGACCGACAGGTCCGGGAACTGGAGCAACGGGGCCGGATGCGGCAGGCCGCCGAATCCTTCGCCCGTCTGGCCCAGACCCCACCCGCCCGGCCCCACTACGGTCCCGACGCCTTCTGGCGGGTCCGGGCGGTCCACTCCCTGGACGACCGGGAGCGGGCCGTCCTCTGGCAACTCTACCTCTGGCGGGACCGCCTGGCCCAGGAGCGGGACCGCCCCCCGTTCCGGATTATGGGGGACGAAGTCCTGGTCCGGCTGGCGCGAGTTCGTCCCCGAACCCTGGGCGAACTGGCCGCGCTGGGGCGGTTTCCTGCGTACTGGCTCCGTCGCCACGGGCCGGAGATTCTGGAAGCGGTGGCCCGGGGGGAAAACGGGCCGGTGCCGACCCCGCCCTGCCCCTCCTATTCGGCCGACGTGCGGGCACGGTACCAGGCGCTGCGGGACTGGCGCCGTCGGGTGGCCCTGGCGCGCGGGGTGGACCCCGACGTCATCCTGCCCAATGCCGTCCTGCAGACCCTGGCCGAGCGCA
>JAPYWT010000073.1 GCA_028276215.1 Thermoflexus sp.
GATGGCCAACCCGAACGTGACGCTGACGCGCCAGCCGGTGATGCAGGCCTACGAACTGGAAGGCGACTTTACCGTCCCGCCGACCGTCACCCTGACGATTGAGCCCGGAATCACGTTGATGGCACACTACTATGAACTGACCGTCAAAGGGCGATTGGTCTCCCCAGGTACCCCTTCCGAGCCGATCACGCTGACCTCGCGTGTGGATGAACGATGTCGGTGGAAGGGCCTGGTCATTGACGGTGGCTCCGCCTTATTGAGCAACACCAGCGTGCTCAACGGCGGTAGCGACGGGACCAGTGTCGGTACCCGCAGCATCATCGCGGTCCGCAACGCGTTGACCGAGGGCCTCCAGATGGAAGGCGGACAGGTGCGCGGCATCGGGTGTATCATTGGCAACGTTTCCGAAACCGGTATCCATGTAATCAACAGCCAGGTGGCCGTCACGAACACAACGTTCACGAAAGTCGGAGATGGTCTCCCGGACTGCGCGCTGAATATCACGGGGGACAGCAGTCGTGTGCAACTCACAGGCAACGCGGTGGACGGCAACGGCGGCCATGGGGTGTGTGTCAGCGGCAATGGCAGCACGGTGATAATGGCCCGGAATACCCTCATCCTCAACAAGGGCGACGCCGTGCGCAGCGAGGGCATCGCCGACATCACCGTGGGCAGTGCGCCAGGGCAGGGTAACGACATTGTGGGCAACGAAGGGTATGGGGTCAACCAGATAACTGTGGGCGGCCTGATCACCGCCACTTATAACTGGTGGGGCGACCCCACCGGGCCGTATCACGCCACGTTGAACCCCGGTGGCAAGGGCGGACGGGTGAGCGACCGGGTCATCTTTGACCCGTGGGCAACGAACTGGTCGGGGAGCGCGGTGCGCGAAGTACGGGTGCAGGTGACGGGCCCGCGCATGGCCAGCCCCGGCGGTGCCGTGCACTACGCCGTCACCTATATGAATCTGATGACGACCACGGTCCAGAGTGCCACGCTCGTGCTGAACATCCCGGGCCTCGGCTCCTATATGGAGAGCACCGGCAACGGCATCTATTGGCCGCAGCGCCATCAGGTGTTCTGGAAACTGGGTGACCTGCCGCCCGGCGGCTACGGGACCGTATCGGCGCAGGTCCGCTATCAGTGGGGCATCCCCGAGGGCACACGCGAAGGGGTGGTGGCATTTTTGATCGGGGCGAACCTCAGCCAGCCGATGCTGGATTTGAAGGATTATCTGGACTACGTCCCGGTGACGGTGTTGCAGGAGACCGCCCTCACCCCGACCCAGTTTGACCAGGCACGTCAGTCCTCTCCGGACCTGGATGCCCTGTATAGCGGCGCTCTGGCTTCCGGCTTCCTATCAGGGACGTACAGCAGCCTGAGCATGAGCACGGGCCAGGTGGTCACCCAGGCGGTCCTCCTGAAGCCTGACCTGAGCGGCTTTGCCGTGGTGTTTCAGGAATCCGATCAGGCGATGGCCATGACCGTGGACCGCACGTCTGTCACCATTGCCACCGCCAGCGGTGGCATCACCATCAACCTTCAGACCGGGGCATACCAGCAATGGAATCGCACAGCCCAGGCAACGGGGACCGGAGCGCTTTCCTTTGGTCAGTGGGATTGCCTGCTGAATTGCGCCGTGGAAAACGTGGGCGGCGCCATTCTGGGCGAGATCGTCCAGGTTATCGGTCGCATGCAGACGATCCAGGCCTGCGTGGATTGGATCGCCACCGGCGACTCTGGGGCTATGACGGGTTGCCTTCTCCAGGTGCCGGGCGCAGGCATTGTCCTGTCCGCGCTGGATTGTTACAACCAATACAGGACAGACCCTGATGCTTGCAGGTGCAAAGACCACAAGTACGAGTGCAAGAGGGTGTGGTGGTCGCCATCAGAAGGGGTTTGGAAGACGCCCTGCAACCTATCCAGAGGAGTGTATGAGTCCAGCCAGGCCGAAATGGCATGGTATTGTCCTTTCTGCACGCTCTGCGTGGGGGGTATCGGCGGCAATCCTATGGATCGCTGTCAACCTGCCGGACCAGACCCCTGTCCGTCCGGGACGACTCAGGCGCTGGCAGGCCGGAGCAGCACGTCGGGCAATCCAGAAGGGAAGAAGACCTGCCTGGTTCCGGCCCGCGACCCCAACGCGCTGTATGGGCCTGAAGGGGATCTGCTGCCCGGTCAGCGGGTAACGTACACCATTACGTACGAGAATGAGGGCGCGGGGCGCGCGTACGGCGTTTATGTCACCGATCAACTCGGCGACCCGTTTGACCCCAGCACACTGACCCTCTATGGCGGCGGCCAGTACATCCCGTCCAGCCGCAAGATCATCTGGATTATCGGCGAGTTGGGCCCCAAAGGCGCACCGGATTCCGAAGGTGTCGTCTCCTTCACCGTCCGGCTCAGGAACGACCTGCCCGGCGGCACGCCCGTCATCAACCAGGCGGTGGTCTACTTCCCCAGCGTGCCCGAGGAGACGCCGACCAACCCGGTGGTGAACGTCATTCAGCCGGTGGCGGCCATCCCCCAGAGGGTTGAGACGAGTTACATGCAGCCGGTATCCATCCCGCTGCAGGGCCTGGATGTGGGCGGCTGGCCGCTGACCTTCACCGTTGCGACTCAGCCCCTCTACGGTTACCTGAGCGTCTTCAGCGCCACTGCGACCTACACGCCAGCCGCCAACTTCGTCGGGGTGGACGGTTTCACCTTCAAGGCCAGCAACGGCATCACCGAAAGCCGCCCGGCAGAGGTGCAGATCACGGTCCGGCCTCTGGGAGACGCAACTCCACCGGAGATTTACTGGACCGAGCCCCCCAGGAGTGCAGTCGGCGTTGTTCCCGTTGCCCGGCCTGTCTATACGGACACATCCGGCCCGCTCTATGCTCCCTTTGTCATCGTGCAGTTCTCGGAACCGGTGAGTGCCACCACGGTGACCCCCACAACCATCCGCATGGTGGACGGCCATGGGGTGCAGGTCCCCGTCAGGGTGGATTACGATGGGATCACGCGCCAGGCGACCCTCTCTCTCCGCCAGCCGCTTCAGTACACCATGCGGTACACGGTGACGGTGACGGGTGGGGTGAAAGACCTGGCCGGGAACTCGCTATCGCCGGACTACATGTGGAGTTTCCGCACCGTTAACGAACGTTTTGACATCTACCTGCCCCTCGTCCTGCGGAATCACTGAATGGGTGATTACCTACAGGGAGCCTCCGGGCAAGCGCTATAAAAGACGCTGGCAAAGGCATGCCCCTGTAGCGCAGGCTGCCAGGCCTGCATGCAGGCTGACAGCCTGCGCTACGTTATCTGCAAACCGATCAGGGTGGGTAGTTACCTGAATGGCCATTGGGAGGTGACCGTCGCCTTTCAGGTGATGGGTACCTCCCTCAACCTGTACCAGCAGGGAGGGCGTTGCTGGTTCCGCCGTTCTAACTGTCAACCCAAAATGGAGGACAGACCATGAGCGTCCGAGAAATCACCTGCCCGGTGTGCGGCGGCTCGCGCTACGTCAAATGCCCGGACTGCGATGGTCGGGGAGGAGAAGAGAAGACGTACGGGGGCGAAACAAAGTGGTACCCGTGTCCCTACTGCAACGGCACTGGCCGGAAAATCTGCAGCAACTGCAACGGGTGGGGAACGGTCAAGGTCTACGAATAGAAGAAGGTGACGGCCACCCCCCAGGTGACCGTCACCTCATCCCAGGAGACACCTTGCGCGTCATCCGCACCTTCGGGAGAGGAAGGGGCTGACGGGGGCCTTTGGTCGCCGCCCCCCATCCTCACAGATACGCCTCCAGATACCGGTAGTCCGGCGTCAATTCTCCCCGATAGACGATGACGGCCCGCTTGATCTCCGGCGGCAGGTCCAGTTGCTCAAAGGGGACGGTGTAGTCGGCCCGGGCGATGGCGGGAGCGAACTCCCGCAACACCGCGCTGAAGTCCACCGACGCGTCCCGGGGCACCTCGCTGGGCAGGATGTCCACCGCCATCACCACCACCCCCTCCCCGGCCCAGCCGTCGGTCGTCCGCCCGGTGCGGGGGTGGTAGACGTAGATGGGGTTGCCCGGGTCGGTGGCGCGGACGGTGCACTCCACCGCCCCCTCTATGTCGCAACTGATGTCGCCGATGACCCGCAGGCGGGGCCGGGCCGGCGCCCCAAACAGTTCCCGCAGGTACGCCTTCGTCACCAGGCGGGGGTAGCGGGCCTCCCAGTAGATGCCGTTGACCAGTACGGTCAGGTACGGCACGTAGGCCGCAAAGCGGGAGCGGTACTTCTCCGGATGCTGATAGTAGTCCTGGAGGTCAAATCGGCCCCCCGGAGAGACCGGCTCCACCATATGCTCCTCCCGGAATACCACCTTGTAGAGGGTATGATAGTCCGGCTCCTCCGCGAAGAGGAACGGCAGGTCCTCCGGCGCCACTTCCCGGAACGGGAGCAGGTCAAAGATTTCCTGCGCGCCCCGGGAGACGTTGCCGTACCCGGCGAATCCCACCACCAGCGGGGTCAGGATGGGGGGAAGTCCCTGCTGGCGGATGCGGTCGCCGACCCCCCGCACCGCCCGGCGGGCCGCCTCCACGTCCGGGTAAGCGATGGCCCGGTCCACGCCGACGAAGGGGTTGGGGATGCCCTCCCACTCCAGCCGTCGCCCCAGGGCCCAGAGGGTATCCAGCATGCCGGCCCACCCGGCATGTCGGCCGAAGAAGATGAGACGGCGGCCCTTCTCGTCCGTCACCTTCTCGTAATCAATCAGGACGCAACCCAGTTCCATCAACCGGCGCAGCATGGGCATGTTGTACGGCTGGCCCTTGATGACGTGGGCGAAGAAGACGTAGGTCTTGCCCGGCAGGAGTTGGGCCGGGGGAATCTCCTTGATGCCGAAGATGACGTCGCAGCCGGAGAGGTCTTCGCGGACGGCGACGCCAGCGGCGCGGTACTCTTCGTCGGAGAAGACGCGAATCTCCGAGGGCTGGACGACGACGTCCAGGCCGTGTTGCTCCTGGAGGTGGCGGGCATCCTGGGGGGTGATGGGGACGCGCCGCTCCCAGACCGATTTGTCCTCCCGGCGGATACCGATGCGTGGGGGCATGTTTCCTCCCGTTTCAAGGTATTGTAGCGCAGGATTTATCCTGCCAGCGAAGACAGGATAAATCCTGTTCTACGGTGTACGGGTAGCGCAGGATTTATCCTGCAGAGCGGAGACAGGATAAATCCTGTTCTACGGTCTACGGGTAGCGCAGGATTTATCCTGCAGAGCGGAGACAGGATAAATCCTGTTCTACTCCGCGGCGACTTTCCAGTATGGCCGTTCCGCCTCCCAGCGGGCGCGGAACTCCTCGGGGGCGGTGCTCAGCAGCGCCTCCGCTTCGGCGGTGACGGTGCCGTCGGGCAGGCGAATCTGCCCGGCCACTTTGGCGCCGACCCCGCCAATCTGCTCCACCCACCCGACGGCGATCAGCGGTACGCCTACCGGGGTGGGGCGGCGATAGCGGACCGTCAGCCGGAGGGTCGCCATAAACGTATCCGAGGATGTGTGCAGCATAACGGCCCGCCCGGAGACCTCGTCCAGGATGGCGGCGACCACTCCGCCATGGGCGATGCCCGGGTACCCCTGAAAGGTCTCCGGAAGGGTGAACTCGGCCTGCACGGTCCCGTTCTCCGGGTCCTCGTAGAACTTCAGTTTCAGGCCGCGGGGGTTTTCGCGGCCGCAGACGAAGCACATGCGGGAAGTGGGTTGTGGACGCATAGGGACCTCGCGACATGAAAGACACGAAAGACGCGAAAGACACGAAAGGCGCGAAAGGTTTCGTGTTTTTCGTGTTCTTCGTGTTCTTCGTGGATGTTCTACGTCTCCGGGAGGGGCAGGAGGATGTGGACGGTGGTGCCGGGCAGGCGCACCTCGTCCCGCCCCTCGCTCTCTATCCAGATTCGCCCCTTGTGGGCCTCAATAATCCCCCGGGCCAGACTGAGCCCCAGGCCCAGCCCGCCCCCCTTGAAGGCCGTCTTGCTGGAGTGGTGGCGAAGGGTGTCCTCCACCACGTAGAACCGGTCAAAGATGCGCTCCCGGTCCGCCGGGTCAATCCCGATGCCCGTGTCCTGGACGCTCAGGTGGACGGTGTGGTCCACCACCCGGCCGCTGATGCGGATGGTGCCGCCGTCGGGGGTGTATTTGACGGCGTTGCTGACCACGTGCCAGAGGGCCTGGAAGAGGCGCTGGGAGTCCCCCATAATCAGCGGAAGGGTCTCCAGTCCCTCAAACTCAAAGGTCAACTGCCGCTCCGGGCCCATGTTGCGGATGTTGCGCACCACATTCTGGACGAGGGAGTACAGGGGCACGGGCCCCATGCTCAGTTCCAGTTTGTCCGCCTCAATGAGGAAGACATTCAGGATGTCGTCCACCACCTGGCTCAGGCGGCGGGTGGCCTGGACGACCTGATTCAAGAGGTAGCGGGGGCTTCCTTCCTCATCCGGACTGCCCGGAATATCGGGCATCGCCAGCAAAATCTGGACGTAGCCGTAGATGGCCGTCAGTGGGGTGCGCAGTTCGTGACCGGCCAAGATGACGAAGTCGGTCTTCATCTTATCCAGGTGCTGGAGTTCCGCGTGGGCCCTCTCCAGTTCGCGGATTTTCTCCTCCAGCCGCTCCACCAGGCGGCGGCTGTACTCCACCAGATAGTCCGCTTTCTCCTGGGGCGATTCTATGCGCTCCCGCAGGCCGCCCAGGAACGCCTCCACCTGCTGGGGGAAGCGGTCCACGTCTATGGGTTTGGGGATGTAGCCGTCGCACCCGGCGATGAGGGCCCGTTCCCGGTCCCCTTTCAGGGTGGCCGCGGTCACCGCGACGATGGGGACGTCCCGGAGTTCCTCCAGCGCGCGCAGGCGGGTGGTGACCTCGTAGCCGTCCAGTCCGCTGATGTTGATGTCCATCAGGATGAGGTCCGGGCGCAACTGCCGGGCGGCCTCCATGGCGGCGATGCCGTCGGTGGCGATGCGCACGTCAAAGCCCTCGGCCTCCAGAATCCGCTGCACCAGCCGGGCACTGGAGGGGTCGTCCTCTACGTAGAGAATGCGGGCACGCGGTTCCCGGTTCATCCGCTCCTCCTCTATCGCTTCGCCAACCTCGCGGGCGGTCAGGGCAGGACAACGGCAGGCGGTTGTCCTACTCCTCTATCGCTTCGCCAATCTCGCGGAGCAATTCGTCATCGGTGAAGACGCCCTTCTGGAGCAGGGCCTGGATGTGGCCGCTCAGACGGGCCCGCTCATCGGCGGTCAGTTCTTTCGCCGTGACGACAATGACCGGAATCTCCTGCAACTCCTCTTCGGATTGGAGCACTTCCAGCACACCGAAGCCGTCTATCTCCGGCATCATCAGGTCCAGCAGGATGAGGTCGGGCCGCTCCCGGCGGATGAGTTCCAGCCCCTCCCGGCCGTTTTCGGCCTCAAAAATCTGGTAGGGGCCCCGGGCCTGGAGGATGCGCCGGAGCAGGCGGCGGGCGCCGGGGTCGTCCTCCAGGATGGCGACCCGGCGGACGTCCCGGCCCAGTGATTCCAGCGACCCCAGCAGCCCCTCCTCCGGGGCCGGGGCGCGGGCGGGCGCTTCCACCGTCTGCACCCAGTCCTCCCCCAGCAGGTGTTTCTCCACCGGGAAGGTGTGGCCGGAGCAGTTGACGACGACCACCTCGTCCCGCCGGATGACTCCCTGGCTGAGCAGTTTAAAGAGACCGGCGAAGGCGATGCCCGCCGCCGGTTCCATAGAGATGCCCTCCAGTTTCGCCAGGACGTGGATGGCGCGGAAGGCATCCTCGTCGCTGACGGCCTCAAAGGCGCCGCCGTGCTGCCGAATCACCCGCGCCAGGAACGTGTAGGCCGGGCCGGGGTCGCCCGTGGCGACGGTGATGATGCGGGTACGGGGGTGGAGGACCGGCTCCGCCTTCTCCAGCCCTTTCGCGAACGAATGGACCATCGGGGCGCACCCTTCGGCCTGGATGCAGGCCAGGCGGGGCATGTGGTCTATCAGGCCCATGCGCAGCAGTTCCTCAAACCCCTTCCAGACCCCCACCGGCCCCAGCCCGCCGCTGACGGACTGGATGTACCAGTCCGGGGCGCGCCAGGGGGTGGCACCGGGGCCCAGGTACCCGGCCAGTTGCTCGGCAATCTCAAAGGCCACGGTCTTCATGCTCTCCCGCGCGGCGATGGAGCGGATGCCCCGGTCCAGATAGAGCCCCCGCCGCTTCGCGAACTCCGCCGCCACCTGCTTGGTCTGGTCGTAGGTGCCGGTGACTTTGACCACTTTGGCCCCGTAAATGGCGACCTCGCGCATCTTCTCCGCCGGGACCAGGCTGGTGAGGAAGGCCCAGATTTTGATGCCCGCCAGAGCGGAGTAGGCAGCGTAGGAGATGGCGACGTTGCCGGTGGAGGCCAGGACCGCCTCGGTGACCCCCAGTTCCTTCATCACGGAGATGGCCAGGGCGGCCTGGCGGTCCTTGAAGGAGCCGGTGGGCCCCTGCCGCTCGTCCTTGATGTAGAGGCCGGAGCAGCCCAGCATCATCGCCAGGTTGCTGGCCCGCAGCAGCGGGGTGCCCCCCTCGCCCAGGCTCAGCCGGTGGACATCATCCCGCAGAGGGAGGAGTTCCCGGTAGCGCCACATGGTCTGGGGGCGGCGGGGCAGTTCCCGCTGCCAGATGCGGGCAACGCGCGGGTAATCGTAGACGACGTCCAGCCAGTCCCCGTCGCACTGAGGGCATCGCTCCAGGGGACGGGTGAACGGCTCACTGTAGTTGCAGCGAACGCATTGGAGACGAGGGTAAGTGTCCATTGTTCATTCGCTCTTGTACGAAGCGGAATGGTTTACCGCCTGAAGCAAAATTCGCACCGGCTTGCTGTATTGGCCGTGCCCTCACCCCTCTCCCAGCCCCTCCCCTCTCCCGCTCGCCTGCGGCGGCGGGAGAGGGGAG
>JAPYWT010000094.1 GCA_028276215.1 Thermoflexus sp.
ACTTTACCCCTGGGGGGTGTGCCATGAAGAGGTGGTGGCGTTCAGGCTATGCGGGATGTCTGCTGGTTGCCCTGTTATGCCTCCTGATTCTATGTGGATGTACTGCCTGCTTCTTCTACTCAACGCAACGGGAACCGGAAATTCCAGTGAATTATCTTTTGCGCAAGCAGTTGGAGGCATTGCCGCCAGGGTGGTCCCTTGCCAGAGGCAGAATAGACGCATCAGATATATGGACCGATACGGATTTCACATGGGCGCGCTGGGCAGTTAATACAAATTTCAACTACAAAGAAAATCCGCAAATATTTATCTCAGAAGAGATTCATGTATTCAGAAGTTCTTTCATGGCAAGGGTTACCCTAAGCCCTTCACCGCGCAGCATATATGCCGGAGAAGGATACATCCCAGAAGGATGGAGTTATCGTCCCCCGCATGCCAACCGATTTGAGTTTGGGTGTGAGGGTGGAGACGGGGTTGCCCAGCCTGAGCGATGTAGCGTGCTCTTGCGCTACAAAGAATACGTTATCGTCATTTTTACTCCTATCGCGGACTATATGACCTTGGGTGACTTGAAGCGGATATTAGAATTGATTGACCAAGAAATGGCTACCTATCTGCAAAACTCTTCTCTACGCCTCGGCCCGCGGGAGGTACCCTTGTTGCTGGATGAGTGAGTCTTCACCGGGTGTACGAGGAGCACCGTCCGCAAGTACTATTACGCCGGCGGCCAGCGGGTGGCGATGCGGGTGGGCGGCGCCCTCTACTTCCTGCACGGCGACCATCTGGGGAGCGCGACCTTAACAACCGGAGCGAGCGGCAACTGGGTAGGGGAGGCCCGCTACACTCCCTACGGGGAGATGCGGCGGGATTATCCTCGTGGGGTCATTCCCACCGACCGCCTCTATACCGGCCAGCGACAGGAAACCTTCGGGCTGTATGACTACCGGGCCCGCTACTACCACCCGGCGCTGGGGCGGTTCGTCAGTGCGGACCCATTGGTGCCGGAGCCGGGGAATCCGCAGGCGCTGAACCGGTATGCGCATGTCACCAACAACCCGATGAGGTATACCGTGGGCACGGTCTGAAAAATCTTCTTTGTGCAGGAGGAAAGCATGAGCGCTTCCCTTCTCTGGTTTGACGACAACCCCTACAGGGGAATCGGCGAGAAAATCCAGCGGGCAGTGGCCCGCTACCAGCAGAAGTACGGCCAGCGGCCGAAGGTCTGCTTTGTGCACCCTATCCTGCTGGGTGGGAACGGCCACGCCCAACCGACGCGGGTCGGCGAGGTGGAGGTCCGCCCTTCTCGCGCCGTCCTTCCGGACCACATCTGGCTGGTCTGACAGCGGCAGAATGACCCGATCGGCGTCTCATCTGCGTTCATTGGCGCCCGATTCGCCCACCCGCGACCTGGCCGGGAAGCGGGTGGTGGTCCTGGGGCTGGCCCGCCAGGGGGTGGCGATGGCCCGCTTCCTGGCCCGCGCCGGGGCCCAGGTCACCGTCTCCGACCTGAAGACGAAGGCGGAACTGGCCGACGCGCTGGCGGCGCTGGCCGACCTGCCCGTCCGCTACGCCCTGGGCGGCCACCCGATGTCGCTCCTGCGGGGGGCCGACCTGATCTGCGTCAGCGGCGGGGTGCCGCTGGACATCCCGCTGCTGGTGGAGGCGCGACGGAAGGGCATCCCGCTGGCCAGCGACGCGCAACTCTTCCTGGAACGCTGCCCGGCGACCGTCATCGGCATCACCGGCTCCGCGGGCAAGACGACGACAACGGCGCTGGTGGGGGAGATGGGCCGGGCCGCCGGGCGCCCCACCTGGGTCGGCGGGAACATCGGCAACCCACTCCTGGACGACCTGGAGCGCATCGTGCCGGGCGACCTGGTGGTGATGGAACTCTCCAGTTTCCAACTGGAACTGGTGACGGTGAGCCCGCCGGTGGCCGCGGTGCTCAACATCACGCCCAACCACCTGGACCGGCACGGGACGATGGAGGCGTACATCGCGGCCAAGAAGCGCATCGTCGCCTTCCAGCGGCCGGAGGACTGGGCCGTCCTGGGGTTTGACGACGCCAACGCCCGCGCGCTGGCACTGGAGACGCCCGCCCGCGTCGTCTTCTTCAGCCGCGGGGTCCAGGTGGACCAGGGGGCCTACAGGACCAACGGCCAACTGGCCCTGCGGCTGGGAGGCCGGGAGGAGGTCATCTGCGACCGGGCGGAGGTCCGCCTGCGGGGGGAGCACAACCTGCTGAACGTCCTGGCGGCCTGCGCGCTGGCAGGCGTGGTGGGCGTGCCGGTGGAGGCGATGCGGCAGGTCATTCGGACCTTCCCCGGCGTGGAGCACCGGCTGGAGTTCGTTCGGGAGTGGCGCGGAATCCAGTGGTACGATGATTCCATCGCCACCGCGCCGGAACGGGTTCTGGCGGCGCTGCAGTCGTTCACCGAGCCCATTGTCCTGCTGGCGGGGGGTCGGGATAAGAAGTTGCCCTGGGAGGAGTTCGCTCAGGAGGCCGTCCAGCGGGTCCGCTACCTCATCACCTTCGGCGAGGCGGGGGAGATGATCGCCGGGAAGGTGGAGGAGGCGGCGCGGACGATGTCGGGTCGGCTGGAGGGAATCCAGCGGGTGCGGACGCTGGAGGAGGCGGTGGAGGCCGCCGCGCGGGCCGCCCGTCCGGGGGACGTGGTGCTCCTCTCCCCCGGCGGCACCAGTTTTGACGCCTTCCGGGACTTCGCCCACCGGGGCGACCGGTTTAAAGAATTAGTACGGGCATTGGAAGGAGGGTAACCACAAAGACACGAAGACACGAAGTTTAATTAAAAAATTAACAATTAACAATTCTTTGTGTCTTGGTGTCTTGGTGGTTTTTCCTATGACAAGAGACTCACGACCGCCGGATTATGTGCTGATGCTCTCGGTGGCGGCCCTGGTGATGGTGGGGCTGCTGATGGTCTACAGCACCACCTTTGACTGGGGCTACGGCCAGTACGGTGACCCCCTCTACTGGCTCAAGCGGCACGTCCTGTGGCTGGCCCTGGGGGTCGCGGTGGCCGTCGCGCTGGCCCGTATAGACTACACCCTCTGGCGAGACTGGGCCGTGCCGCTCCTGGGCGGGACGCTGATCCTGCTGTTGCTGGTGCTGATCCTGGGGCGTCCCCAGGGAGGGATGCAGCGCGCCCTGCTGGGGAGTTCCGTCCAGCCCGGCGAACTGGCGAAGGTCGCAACGGTCATCTACGCCGCCGCCTGGGCATCGTCCAAAGGGGAGCGGATCCGCGACCTGACCTACGGCCTGATCCCCTTTTCGGTCTGGATGGGGCTGGTGGCGGGACTGGTCGCTCTGCAGCCGGACCTGAGCACGATGGCCGTGATTGTCGTGGCGGGCTTCGTCGTCTTCTTTCTCTCCGGTGCGCACATCGGCCAGTTGTTCGTCGCCGGGCTGATGGGCGGGGCCGTCTTCTGGGGGCTGGTGACGGTGTATCCCCACGCGCACGAGCGGCTGGAGGCGTTCCTGGCGGGGCTGAGGGACCCGTCGCTCCTGCCGTACCACCCGCTGCAGGCGCTCTATGCGCTGGCCAGCGGCGGCCTCTTCGGCACAGGACTGGGGGAGGGACGGGTGAAGTTCTACCTGCCCGCGGCCCACACCGACGCCGTTTTCGCCGTTATCGGGGAGGAACTGGGGCTGGTTGGGTGTCTCCTGGTGGTCGGGCTGTTCGGGGTGCTGGCCTGGCGGGGCTTCCGCATCGCGCTGCGGGCACGGGACGGCTTTGGGGGTCTGCTGGCGGCCGGGCTGACGGCGCTCCTGGTCTTCCAGGCCATTTTCAATATGGGGGTCATCGTATCGCTGCTGCCGTTCACGGGGACGAATCTACCCTTCATCGGGGTCGGCGGCTCCTCACTGGTGACCTCGCTGGCGGCGGTGGGGCTTCTGGAGAGCGTCGCGCGGGGGCGTCCGCCCCGCCGCTGGAAGGGCGAGGAGGTCCAACCGCAGTATGATTTACCACGAAGACACCAAGACACAAAGTTCAATCATCCACAAAGGACACGAAGGGACATAAAGGAGTAACTGTTCAGCCTCACCCCACCCCCAGCGGCTTCGCCGCTGCCGCCGCAGGCGGCGGGAGTGGAGTGAGGAAGCCTGAATAGTTACAAAACTTCGTGTCTTCGTGCCTTTTTGGTTCCGTATACCTTTGCGGTGAGGGCTGGGATGTTTCTCTGGATGGCCGGTGGGGGAACGGGCGGGCACGTCTATCCGGGGCTGGCCGTTCTGGAGGCGCTGAGGGACCTGGGGCCGGTGGACGTGCTCTACGTGGGCGGCCGGGGCAGCGTGGAGGAGCGGCTGGCGGCCCGCGCGGGGCTTCCCTTCGCCGGGATACCGGCCGGGGGGCTGCACGGGCTGGCGCCCTGGCGAGCCGCGCGCAATCTGGTCAAACTGGCGCTGGGAGTCTTTACCGCACTGCGGTTGGGTCGCCGTCGCCGGCCGGACGTCCTCTTCGTCACCGGCGGGTATGCCAGCGTGCCGGTGGCGCTGGCGGCGTGGGCCTTGCGGGTGCCCATTCTGCTCTACCTGCCGGACATTGAGCCGGGGCTGGCGGTGCGGTTCATCGCCCGTCTGGCCACCCGCATCGGGGTGACGGTGGAGGACTCGCGGGCTTTCCTGCCGGCCTGCAAGGTGGTGGTGACGGGCTACCCGGTCCGGCCGGAGTTCGCCGGGATAGAGCGGGCGGCGGCGCGGGCGGCGCTGGGGCTACCGGACGGGGAGCCGGTGCTTTTGGCCTTCGGGGGCAGCACGGGCGCCCGGAGTATCAACCAGGCAGTGGTGGAGAACCTGGAGGTCCTGTTGGAGGTGGCGCACGTGGTCCACATCAGTGGGGAGCGGGACTGGCCCTGGGTGGCGGCGCGGGCGGACACCCTTCCGGCCCCCGCGCGGGGCCGCTACCACCCGTCCCCGTATCTGCACGGCGCGGCGATGGGGCAGGCGCTGGCGGCGGCGGACCTGGCAGTCTGTCGGGCCGGGGCGTCCACGCTGGGGGAGTTGCCGTACTTCGGCCTGCCGGCCGTCCTGGTGCCCTACCCGTACGCCTGGCGCTACCAGCGGGTGAACGCAGAATGGCTGGCCTCGCGCGGCGCGGTGGTCATTCTGGAGGACGCGCGGCTGAAGGATGAGTTGGTGCCGACGGTGCGGTCGCTGCTGGGGGATTCGGCGCATCTTTCGGAGATGCGGGAACGCGCGCGGGCCCTGGCCCGTCCCGATGCAGCAGGACATCTGGCCCAGTTATTGGTAGAGATCAGGGGGTGAAAAATGCAAACGGTGTCGCTCAAATTGGAGTTTCCTACCGAATTGTTGGCCCTTTTGCGGAAGTCCCGGCGGGAGATGGAAAGAGATGCTCAAATCTGGATCGCGCTGGAATTGTTCCGGCAACGGAAGGTGTCGGCAGGCAAGGCGGCTGAACTTGCGGGGCTCAGTCTTTCGGAATTTATGGACATCTCCCGGCAACATGGAGTAGAATGGGTGTCTTACACGGATGAGGAGTTAGAGGCTGAGATTCAGAATGCCAGACATCTGGGAGCGCAGGTACGGAAATGAGCACTGTAGTTGCTGATTCAAGCCCGCTGATTGCGCTTACCAGAGTTGAGTTGATTGTTTCCGCCTATCAGGGGGAGCCATGATGCCACTCAACACCTTCTTCTGGCTGGTCGTCCTGATGTTTGGCTTCATCGGCGCGCTGCGGGGATGGGTGCGGGAGTTGCTGGTCACCCTGGCCATTATCTCCGCCTACTTCCTGCGCTGGCTATCTTTGAACATCATTCCCTTCGTGCGGGAGTACCTGAAGGCGCGCTCTGCCTTAGACCAGTTCTACATTTTTAGCGCTCTCTTTGTTGCCATGGCCCTTTTCGGCTACGCCGGACCGGTGGTATCGTCCTACCTGGCGGGCAAGGCTCGACGGGAGAAAATTCAGGACCTGATCCTGGGGTTCATCATCGGGGCGGTGAACGGCTATCTGCTGGCGGGGACCATCTGGGGATTTCTGGACGCGGCGGGGTATGGCATCTGGGGGATTGCGGCACCGCCGGAGGGTTCCGCGGCCGCCCAACTGGTCAGCCATTTCCTGCCCCGGGTCTGGATGACCGACACGCTGGTTCTCATCCTGACCGGGGCGACGTTGATTGTGGTGCTGGTGGTGCTGCTGTGAATTCGTTCGCAGGTCGTCACGTTCACTTCATCGGCATCGGCGGAGCGGGGCTCTCCGCCATTGCGCGCGTGCTGATGGAGCGCGGGGCCGTGGTCTCCGGGTCGGACCTGGCCCTCTCCCCGGCAGCAGAGGCGCTGGCGCGGGACGGCGCGCAGGTCTACATCGGCCACCGGGCCGGGCACGTCGCCGGAGCAGATGTGGTGATTGCCTCCTCAGCAGTGCGGGAGGACAACGTGGAGGTCCAGGCCGCGCGAGCGGCGGGCATCCCGGTGCTCCGCCGCGCGGAGGTCCTGGGGCAACTGATGGAGGGGCACATCGGCATCGCCGTGGCGGGGACCCACGGCAAGACGACGACGACGGCGATGATCGCCACCGTCCTCTGGGAGGCCGGCCTGGACCCGACCTTCATCATCGGCGGGACGATGGTGGGGCTGGGGATCAACGCCCGCGCGGGCGGCGGCCCGCACTTCGTCGTAGAGGCGGACGAGTACGACCGGACGTTCCTGGGATTTGCGCCGCGCATCGCCGTTGTGACCAACGTGGAGCACGACCACCCGGATTGCTACCCGACCTTCGCCGACTTCCGGCGGGCCTTCGCCGAATTTGTGGCCCGCATCCCGGCGGATGGCCTGCTGGTCGCCTGCTGGGACCACCCGGTGGCGCGGGAACTGGGCCGGGAACGGCAGGCCCAGGGGGGTCGGGTGGTCTTCTACGGTCGGGAACGGGGCGCTGAATGGACGGCCCGGCGGGTCCACGCCAACCCGTCTGGCGGAGTGGATTTCTACGCGGTCCGGTCGGGGCGGACGCTGGGGGAGGTCCGGCTGCGGGTGCCGGGGGAGCACAACGTCCTGAACGCGCTGGCCGCGCTGGCCGTCGCCGACGAAGTGGGGGTGCCCTTCCCCACCGCGCGGGCAGCGCTGGGCGGGTTCCGGGGCGTGGGGCGCCGGTTTGAGATCAAGGGGGAGGCAGAGGGGGTGGTCGTGGTGGACGACTATGCCCACCACCCGACGGAAATCCGGACCACCCTGGCGGCGGCCCGCCAGCGGTTTCCGGGCCGTCGGATCTGGGCCGTCTGGCAGCCGCACACGTACAGCCGGACGAAGGCCCTGCTGGAGGAGTTCGCCCAGGCCTTTGACGGGGCCGACCACGTGGTCGTCCTGCCCATTTACGCCGCGCGGGAGTCGGACACGCTGGGGGTGAGCAGCGCCGATGTCGTGGCCCGGATGCGCCACCCCGACGCGCGGCTGGTGGGGTCGCGGGAGGAGGCAGTGGCGCTCCTGGGCACGGAGGTCCGCCCCGGCGACGTGGTCCTCACCCTGGGCGCGGGCGACGGGGATAAGGTGGGGGAGTGGCTGCTGGAAGTGCTGGGAGCGAAAGCGTGAAACGTGAAACGTAAAACGTGAAACGTAAAACGTGAAACGTAAAACGTGAAACGTGAAACGTGAGGCGTGAGGGTTGTCGGGAGGTGGAAGGATGTCCAATCAGAGCGAGCGAGCGTGGGGGCGGCTGCAGCGGGTGCGGCGGCGACGCCGGAAGCGGAACGCCTTCGCCAGCGAGGTCCTGGCGGCCAAGATAGAACTGGTGAAAGCCCAAAAACCTTCTCGCGGGAGATAGCCACGAATTACACGAATTGCACGAATCTTGGTAACTGCCTACTACTCTGTCAATTATGAAACTTATATTTGCGATGGGGTTGAATACCCCCAAATATGGGCAAATGAGGTCATTATAGGACCACATATCCAGCCAGCAGGGTATTTCTCAAATCCGGCCAAACTGAAAAATCAGCCTTGACAGAGTACTAGGCAAAACGGCAAACTTTTGCCGCCGGAGAGGGTTCGGAGCGGCAAAGTTTTGCCGATTCAGCGGCGAAACGGCAAACTTTTGCCGCCGATGCTGTTGCTGCTGCTGCTGTTAATG
>JAPYWT010000075.1 GCA_028276215.1 Thermoflexus sp.
TGGATGACCCGGGCATCCCGCCGGGCTGTGTGGCTCTGGGTGACCGGGCTGGCCCTGATCGGTCTCCTGCTGTGGCTGGGAGCCCCGCGATGGGCACTGGCAGCTCCCGACGTCCATCCCCGCCTCCACGCGCTGACTGGCCTGCGCTTTGGTGCTCTGCTGGCGGGGGCCTCCGCGCTGCTGGGATGGGCTGCCGCCCGGGGCCGCCTCTGGGGCCGGGCTGGCCTGGTCCTCCTGCTCTTGGCGGAACTGGTCGCCCTGGGAGCCCTGGTGGAGACAGAGCCCACCCCCAGGCCCGACACGACCCATGCCGCCGCCCTGGCTTTCCTGCACTCTGACCCCAACTGGTTCCGGGTGGACGTGGACCCGATTGTGCACGGGTTCTTGCCGCCCGTCTTTCTGCAAATGGACGGGTTTGAGGTTCCCCAGGGCACCGGCAATCCGATGGAACTGCGGGAGTTTAACATCCTGCGCTGGCGAATCCCCTCGGCCGCCCACCCCGCCTACCGGATGCTGGGCGTCAAGTACCTGATTGTCCCCAAAGGTGCCCCGCCCGGCGGCGAGGGCATCTGGCCCGTCTTTACGGACGCACCCCTGGTGGACATCCACCTGAACACCCTGGCCCTCTCCCGCGTCTGGCTGGTCTACCGGACCGAAGTCGTCGGGAGTTACGGCGAAGCACTGGAGCGGGTGCTGGATGAGAACTTTCGCCCCGAAGAAGTTGCTATCGTCCAGAACGGCCCCCATCTGAACGGGAACGGCCAGGGGAAAATTGAAGTGGGCTACTATGGCCCCAACGACGTGGTCCTGCACGTGGAGACAGATGCGCCAGCCCTGCTGGTCCTCTCCGATACCTTCTATCCCGGCTGGCGCGCGACGGTGGACAGCAAACCGGTCCCCCTCTACCGGACCAATGCGGCCCTGCGGGGAGTTCTGGTGCCCGCTGGAGCCCATCGGGTAGAGATGCACTTCCGGCCGCATAGTTTGCTGATAGGATTGGGCCTCTCAGGAACAGGGCTCTTCACCATAGCACTGATAATCGTCTGGGGCCATGGCAGCAAGGGAGGTGCCCGGGGTTAGGTGAATCTCTGTACCCTGTATCGCGCTATGAAGACATCGCTTCGCTTCCGACATTTCTGTGCCTGGTTACTGCTACTGACGATTGCCTGGGGGCTCTGGCTACAGCGCCTGGCCGTCTACGATTTGTCCTTTGACGAGGTGGCGACATGGTATATCGCCCGACGGCCGCTGCCGGAGATGTTCCAGTACCTGCGGGAGGCTATCTATGAGCATCCCCCGATGTACTACACTCTGATGTACTTCTGGATGAAGGCCGCAGGGAGCGGGGAATTCAGCCTCCGTCTGTTTTCTGTCACCATGGCGTTAATCGCCCTCCCTCTGCTGGGCTGGGCAGCCCGCCGGAGTCCAGCAGGCATCGCGCGGGGTCTCATTCCCGCTCTTCTCCTGGCCGCGATGCCGGGCTTTGCCTATTATGCCCGAAATGCCCGGATGTACTCCCTCGGCGTGGTCTGGGTCATCCTTTCGGCCGGGATATTCCTCAGGGGCTGGCTCCATGCTCCCTCATGGCCCCGATGGCAGCACCTCTTCTTCCTGGCTATTGTCCACCTGCTGGCCCTTTTTACCCACTACTACCTGATTCTCCCCATCCTAATCCAGATGCTGGTGCTTTTGCTGCTTCGCCGCTGGCGGCCGCTGCTGGCATGGCTTGCGCTTCACGCGGCCCTGGCCCTCCCGGGCATTGCCTGGCTGATGGCATCCCCTGGCCTCCAGGCCAGTGCGCAAGGATTCCGGCTTTTCCTGCAACTCCCATCTGTACCATCCATCGCTCAATTGCTCCGTCTCCTTATCTTCAGTCAGGAGGTCCGGCCTCCATTCCCCATCCTCTACACCTTTCTGCTCCTGGCCTCCCTGGGAATTGTCCTGGCCGCCATCCGGCGAGCATGGGCAGAGGCCCTCTGGCTGGTCAGTTCCCTGATCCTGCCTCTGGTCCTGGCCTATCAATTGCCCCGCGCCCCTACCGAGCGATATATACTCTTCCTGCTTCCTTTTCTGGCATGGGCGCTGAGTTTTCCGCCTGCTATGGTCTTTCACCTTCCCAGGCCCTGGCGATGGTCTGCTCTCCTGCTTTCCCTGGCCCTGGCCGGCGGGCTTTCCGCCAACGGGCTCTCCCATGTCCTGAACCGCCGGGAGGGAGGGTATGGTCATCTCCTCAGGCAGGTTCGCCTTTGCGCTCAACCAGGCGACGGGATTCTCTTTTATGGGCCATGGCAGTGGCTTCTCTTCCGGTACTACGACCCCGGCGGTCTGCCCCCTATCACCACCCTCCCCCCTCAGGCACCTCCCCGCCTGTCCCCCGATGAGGCACAGCCGGTCCTGGAAGACCTGCTGCGCCAGTACGAGAGACTCTGGGTTATGCCTGCCGCGGTGGATGATGTAGACCCGCCCCACTTCGTGGAGGGATGGCTGAACACCCATGCCCATCCGGTCTGGCGGACCGCCGATTTCAAACTCTATCTCCGTCCCCTTCCCGCCGGGGCGCCGTCCCGCCCCATAGGAGCGGAGTTCGGGGATGCTCTGCGACTGGAGCGGGTGGAGTGGGAAGCGACAACCCTACCCGCTGGCCAGCCCCTTCGGTTCACGCTACAATGGACTCCCCTCCGGCATCTGACCAGCGATGTCAGAGAGAGTTTGATCTTGCGCGATCGCCAGGGCAACACCTGGGATGAGGCCCACGAAATTCCCAACGCATGGGCCCTTCCGCCCTCCCAGTGGCAACCCGGGGAGATCATTCTGGACCGGGAAGGGCTGATGATTCCCCCGGGTGCGCCGCCGGGAGAGTACACGGTGTACCTGCGCGTTGCGGAGGAACAGACGGGAGAAATACTGGAAACCTCTGAAGGGCCAGAAATCGCCCTCTTTTCTCTGCGGGTGGAGGAACCCCCGGCAGAGAAAGCCGCAACAGAGTTCAAATGCGCTTTCCCCGAATCCACTCCTGTTCTCTTTTGCTCGCCCGACGGTCTCTCTTGCCTGACAATGGTGGCCAGCGGCTTCCCCCGGCAGGTCTATCCGGGCTATCCGATCCCGATGACCCTCCATTGGGCTGCCTGGGACCAGCCCACGTCCGATCTCTCGCTTCATTTGGAGATCGTCCCCTGGCAAGCCGTCCTGAAACCTTCTCTGATGGTCAGCGCGACAGTCCCGCTGGCTCCCGACTATCCACCATCCCGGTGGCTGCCGGGGCGCCTGGTCACCCAGAAGATTCAGTTCCCCCTGCCGGTGGAGATCCCACCAGGCCCCGCCCGACTGCGGCTATCCGTCATCGGACTGGATGGCGTGCACTGGCTCACTTCTACCGGACAGCAAAGCATCTCTCTGGGCAATCTGATGGTTCAGCAGCGGCCGGTTCTGCGGTACATGCCACTGGGGGTCCGGCACACCCGGGTCACTTTTGGTGATGCAGTGGAATTGCGAGGGTATCGGATTGAGGGAGATGCCCGTCCAGGCGGAACGCTTCGCCTCACCTATATCTGGCACGCGCGAGTTCGTCCATCAGCCTTTTACGCCGTCTTCAATCATTTAATGACAGAGGACGGCACGCTGGTGGCCCAGAAAGATGGATGGCCCCAGGAAGGCCGCTGGCCCACCACTTACTGGCTACCGGGAGATTATGTGAGAGACACCTACACCCTGACCATACCCGCCGATGCGCCGCCTGGTCCCTATCTGTTCTCCGTTGGGATGTACGATGCGATGACCGGGGAACGGTTGCCCGCGGTCCAAAACGGCGAGCGCCTCATGGAAGACCGGTTGTTTCTACCCTTACCGGGTCAAAAAACACCTTGAGGAGAGTGAATGCGATACAGGACGCTTCTGCTCCTGCTGTGCCTGTTACTTCTCGCCTTTGGCCTTCGGACTTACCGGCTGGATGGGCAGGAGATCTGGGGCGATGAAGCGTGCTCCATCACTATTGCCCTTTTCCCGTTTGCACAAGTGTTTTCCGGCAATATGGATACTCACCCACCCCTACATCACATGCTCCTATGGGCAACTGTAAGGGTAGCAGGGGAAAGTCCTTTTGCTATCCGCTTTCCTTCCGTCCTGGCCGGGATGATGGTTGTCCCTCTCATGTACCGACTGGGAAAGTTGATTCGGCGAGAGACCGGGATTCTGGCCGCGGTTTTCGCAGCAGTTTCCTCGTTTCTGATCTACTATTCCCAGGAAGCCCGGTCGTACGCACTCTCTCTGGCCGGGTCAACGGGTTCCATGCTGACTTTCTGGATGGCACTCTACTACCAGCAAAAGAGAGAATCCGTCCCGCTCTGGCTATGGGGGGGATATGCTCTTTCCTCGCTGGTTGCCGTTTACAGCCACTATTATGCGTTCGCGGTGCTGCTGGCTGAGGCGATTTTCGTCATCGGGACAATTTGGAAAGACCGACATCTCCCCCGGATTTTGCCCTGGCTGGTCGTCTGGGGGGGCATGGCCCTCTGCTTCCTCCCCTGGGCAATTCATCACAGCCACTCTTTGCAGGGGAAAGCATCCGCCCGTTTTGCCGAATGGAACTTCGCAAAATTCGGGGAGATCACCGCACGGACTCTTCTGGCCTATGGAGTGGGTAAGACCCTCCCGGTAGGGGTGCAACGATGGGGATGGGGAATCGTCGGCATTGCCCTCCTGGGCCTGGGAAGAACGGCCGCCTGGGGACATCGCCGGATGGCCGTATTTCTCGGTCTGGTTCTCCTGGGAGGCCTGCTCTTTGCCTGGGGGATCAATCCCCTGATGCCCTTTTTTGAGGAACGGTATCTCCTGGTCTGCGCCCCGTCCTTCCTGCTGCTGACGGCCATCGGGCTTTCGGGCTGGAAACGCATGGGGACCATCTGGGCCGTAGTCGGGATAAGTTTCATCGGAGTTTTGAACGCCCTCTCCCTCTGGCATTATCACAACAACCCGGCGTTTCTGAAGAGCCAGTACGGTAGCGTGATGGCTGACATTGCGGCCCAGGCACAGGAAGGAGATTTGATCCTGTTGAACAATCCGCTACAGGCCTCCCTGTTTGAATACTACCGCCCCGAAGGAATGTCGTATCGCTTTATTCCGCCCGATGTTCTCCTCACGGAAGAGGAGGCCGAACGATTCCTCCAGGAGGCCACTGCAGGGTACCAGCGGGCCTGGCTGGTGGACTTCGGCAATCCCCAGGAGTACGATCCCGCCCATAGGGCCCGGGCATGGCTGGCTCGCCATGCCTATCTGGGACTCCGGCAGGACTACCTGGGTGCAACCTTATCTCTCTTCATTCTGGAAACCCCTTCAGGCATAGAGCATCCAGTGGACATCCTTCTGGGGGATGAAATCCGTCTGCGGGGCTATTCCATAAAGCCGGAGGCCCCCTCACCTGGCGATTTCCTTCTCCTGACCCTGTACTGGGAGGCCCTGCATCCGATTTCTCACTCTTACACCGTCTTTGTCCACCTCCTGAGTCAGGATGGGCGCCTGGTGGCACAAATAGATACTCCTCCGGTGGGAGGCGCCTTTCCGACCAGTGAATGGGTGCCTGGGGAGGAGATTGTGGACCACTATGCCATCCAACTGCCCCCGGACCTCCCTCCAGGCCCCTACCAATTGAACGCTGGCATGTACCTCTGGCCCGCAATGACCCGATTGCCCGTGCTGAAGGACGGACAGGTGATCGGAGATTTCATCCCATTGGGGTCTTTAGAAATTCTGCCGAGAGGGACTTTTTCGTCTGGGAAACCATAAAAATACTAATGCAGCACAGGCAAAATCCCGTCTCACCCGGAGGAGGTCACCTATGGATTTCCTCACCCGTCTGACATCCGGACGCCCCATCGTTGCCGACGGCGCGATGGGGACGATGCTCCAGGCCGCCGGCCTGCCGCCCGGCAAGACCGGCGAGTTCTGGGTCCTGGAACGGCCCGAGGCCGTCGCTGCCGTCCACCGCGCCTACGTGGAGGCCGGCGCCGAACTGATCCTCACCTGTACCTTCGGCGGCACCCGCCCCCGCCTGGCCCGGTCGGGGCTGGCCGAGCGGGTCGCCGAGGTCAACCGCCGGGCGGTGGAAATCGCCCGCCAGGCCGCCGACGGACGGGCCTTCGTCGCCGGGGACATCGGGCCCCTGGGGGAGTTGCTGGCCCCGCTGGGGAAGCGAACCTACCAGGAAGCGGTGGACCTGTTCGCTGAGCAGGCCGCCGCGCTGGCGGAGGCCGGGGTGGACGTCCTCTACATTGAGACGATGTCCGCCCTGGACGAGGCCCGGGCCGCTGTGGAGGGGGCCCGCCGGGCCGCCCCCCACCTCCCCATCACCCTGACGTTTTCCTTTGACACGCACGGACGAACGAATATGGGCGTCCGTCCGGAACAGGTGGCCCGGACGGCGCAGGAGTGGGGCGTGGCGGCCTTCGGTGCCAACTGCGGCGCCACGCTGGAGATGACCGGGGAGGCCCTGCAGAAGATGCGGGCCGCCGCGCCGGACGCCGTCCTCATCGCCAAACCGAACGCTGGCCTGCCGCGCATGGTGGAGGGCAAACCGGTCTACGACGCGACGCCGGAGATGATGTCCGATTTCGCCGCCCGCGCGGCCGCTCTGGGCGCGCGCATCATCGGCGGCTGCTGCGGCTCCACCCCGGACCACATCCGGGCCATCGCCCGGCGACTGGCTGCGTAGCGTACAGGATAAGTAACTATTCAGGCTTCCTCACCCCACCCCCGCCGCCTGCGGCGGCACCCCCTCCCCTCTCCTGAACTTCGTTCAGGAGAGGGGAGGGGGTAGCGGCGAAGCCGCTGGGGGAGGGGTGAGGCTGAATAGTTACCAGGATAAATCCCGTGCTACAGTCTGCCTGCGATCTCTCCTTCCCCCAACTCCAGGCCCTGCTGGAGGAGTGGGGCGAGCCGCCGTTCCGGGCCCGACAGGTCTGGGAATGGCTCTACGTCCATCTGGCGGACGACTGGGAGCAGATGACCAGTCTGCCGCGCGCCCTGCGGGAGCGCCTCGCCGCCCACCTCCCCCTGGTCTCGCCGCGCGTCCTGGCCACCCAGGTCTCCTCCGACGGCCTGACCCGCAAGGACCTCCTCCAACTGGCCGACGGGGAAACGGTAGAAACCGTGCTGATGCGCTACGAGCGGCGCCGCACTGCCTGCATCTCCACCCAGGTGGGCTGTCCCATCGGATGCCTCTTCTGCGCCACCGGACAGGCGGGCTTCCGCCGCAACCTCTCCGCCGGGGAGATTGTCGCCCAGGCCCTGCACTTCGCCCGTATCCTGCGGGCCGAGGGGAACGTCCCCGCCGACCGGCCCCTCACCAACGTCGTGCTCATGGGAATGGGGGAGCCTCTACTGAACTATGAGGCCACTCTGGAAGCGGTCCGCCGCCTGAGCGACCCGCAGGGTTTCCGCCTGGGACAGCGCCACATCACCCTCTCCACCGTCGGCATCGTGCCGGGGATAGACCGGCTGGCGAAAGAGACCTCCCCCGGCGGGGGACCGCTCCAGATTACGCTGGCCATCTCCCTGCACGCCGCTACCGACGAACTGCGCAACCGCCTGGTCCCCATCAACCGCCGCTACGGGCTGGATGCCCTCTTCGCGGCGTGCCAGCGGTACGTCGCCCGTACCGGCCGTCGGGTCAGTTTTGAGTGGGTGCTGATCGCCGGTGTGAACGATTCCCCCGCCCAGGCCAGCGCCCTCGCCGACCGACTTCAGGGGCTGATCGCCCACGTCAACCTGATCCCCCTCAACCCCACCCCCGCCTACGACGGGAAACCGCCCTCCCGTCAGGCCATCGCCGCGTTCACGGCGGTGCTGGAACGCCGGGGGATTCCGTTCACCGTCCGCCTGCGAAGGGGGATTGAGATTCAGGCCGGGTGCGGGCAACTGAGGGGAGTGAAACGTGAAACGTAAAACGTGAAACGTGAAACGTAAAACGTGAAACGTGAAACGTAAAACGTGAAACGTGAAGCGTGAGGGGAAATGGGAGAAGCCATCCGCGCGCGGGCGCAACGGATAGACGGTCTGCGGTCCGTGGTGACGGTGGAGGGCCACGCGGTGGTGGTGGACCCGCCCCCGGAGGAAGGGGGAACGGGTACGGGGATGAGTGCTCCCCAGTTGTTCACGGCGGCTATGGCGGCCTGCATCGTGGGCTTCATCGCCAATTCGTGCCGCCTCCGGAACATCCCGCTGACCCGGCTGGAGGTGGAGTTGACCGCGCCCATCCAGGGGGGCCCGCGCCGTGTTGGAGATATGGAGGTGGTCGTCCGAATGGAGCCCGAACCGCCGGAGGAGGTCCGCCAGCACCTGCTGGCCGTGGCCAGACGGGCCACCCTGCTCAACACGCTGGCCCGTCCGCCCCGGGTCGTTATCCGGTTTGCGTCTGGGGCAGATGACGCCGGGCCCCCTCCTCCAGCCGCCTCCGGACCTCCGGCGTAACCGCCCACCCGACGGCGTCCATCGCCAGCAACACCCCGCCGACGACCGGAGGCACATCCAGCCGGACCGGACGGGCACCAGGCGCGACGGCCTGGACGGTCCCGCGCAGGGTGTCCAGCAGGAGCGGACTGGCGGAGCGGAAGAGTCCCCCCGCCAGCACCAGGTCAAACTCCTCGTCCTCCATCCCCAGGCGGCGGATGACGACGACGGCCCCGCCGCCCAGTTCCCGCCCGGCCCGCAGGAGGATTTCCCGCGCGGGGCCGTCCCCGCCGTCGGCCTCCTCCATCAGGGCCTGCACCACGTCGGCGACCAGGGGGAAGAGGTTGTACCGCCAGCGGCTGACCCCCTCCAACAGGTCCGCCACATCGGCCGCGCCGACCAGACGGACCAGGCGGTTGGAGAGGGCGGTGGCGGGCCCCCGCCC
>JAPYWT010000076.1 GCA_028276215.1 Thermoflexus sp.
GGTTTTCCTCAAATGTACGATTATTGGTTTAACAATGAGTTAACTCCTGTAACTAATCCGATTCGTTATAATCCCCAAGATGGAACAATTTACCAGTTAAGTCCTGATAGACGGTTTTTAGAGTTTTTACTGTTTCAAGATGAAGAGGGCAAGTGGCGCTGGAAGATTTTGCCGGAGTTGACCCCTTATCTTGTGGATGAACGTGGCGTTGAGGATAAACGTCAGGAGGCAGTAGTGGAAATGGAGGCTTTGGGACAGGTCACTGGCTTTTTCGGTCAGGGGGTTTGGGAGAAAGTGGAAATACCAACCGATAAAAAACTGGGGGTTGAAACCGTTGTTTATCGGGTTCACGAAGGAGAAGACCCCACCAATCCAGACGATGTCGGTTATCTGGTAGTCCAGGCAAAAAAAGGCGGTGAGGATTTTTACTTTTTAATCATTACCAAAAGCCAGCAAACTGGCCCTGGCGCGGACCCAGCAGCAATTACCACTGAAAAAGGTCAAAAAAATCTGGTTGAGGCGTATCGCCGGCTGGTGGCCTACCTGCCGTCCTCGCTATTACACATCATCTATAAGTACGGTAATGCCGCCGGTATCTTTATTGAAGATAAAAGTTATGAACAACATCGCCGGGAATTGGGGTATGATTTTCCCCGGGAAAATCCTGGAAGCACAGGTTCTTCTCCAATCGTTCTTTATCGCCAGTTTCCAGAAACACCTCAGGACGACTTCTTAACTCGTCCTATGGAAGAAAGTTTGATGGCCACAATTGTTATTGAATCAATGGAGTCCCGGGGAGATACCCATTATGTTCGCGTACCTCAAGCAGTGAAAGATGAAAGGGATTTAAGAAATGTTACTCAAGAAGAGTATGAGTTGTTTTTGGCGACCGTAGAAGGGAAAAGACCAATAATGCCGGTAGTATCACCACCTGAGAAGGCATTTCAGATATGGTTTGACAAAAACTCAATGGTTAATACTTTGGCTCAATTTTTAGCCTATCTTATGGCAACAAAGGGAGACGGAGTTTATTTTCCTAACCAAAGATTTTGGTGGATTTTATGGGGCGGGGGATTAGGTGCCTTTGATTATTATTCATCTTTAGTTGGTGTTAACCCTCCTCCTTCTGTCAGTGCCGCTACTCATTAAACAAAAAAACTTTTTGTTGACAACGACAAAAATTTTCTTCATAATTAAATCTATGAAGAAAATCTCTGTTTTTCTTTTTGGGTTTTTGTTTATTGTCTGGTGGCTTCTTGTTTACCAAAAACCAATCCAGGCTGTACCCTGGGGCGAGTGTTTAAGGTGTACCGACGCCAATTGCTGCGGAAGTGGGTGTGATACTACACAAGGATACAAATGCAACAATTTAGGTTATGGCATCTGTTTTTGTGATAAGCAATTCCGGGAAAGACCTCCCACCTCCACGCCTGGGCCGAGGCCGCCTGCGCCAACGCAGCCAGGTGGGGGCGGTGGTGGGGGTGGCGGGCCAACACCAACGGGAGGGTATGGAGGGACGGAAAGTCATCCCCTCTGCATCCGTAGATCAGCGATCAACAATCAGCGATACGCGATTAGCGATAAGCGATTAGCGATACGCGATAAGCGATTAGCGATACGCGATACGCGATAAGCGATAAGCGATACGCGATACGCGATTAGCGATAAGCGATAGGCGATCAGCAATATGCGACCTGCGACCTGCGACCTGCGACCTGTAACCCACCCTGTCCTGATTGACGGTTCCCGGCTCATCGCCGAGGCCTGCGTGCGGGCCGGGGCTGACGCTTACGTCGGCTACCCGATCACACCGGCCAGCCTTATCTTCTTCTACGCCAGCCGCCGCTTCCCCATCGCGCTGCCGGCCCCGGACGAAATCACCGCCCTGCAGTGGATGGCGGGCCTCTCCGCCGCCGGACACCTCCCGGTCTCCGCCACCTCTTTCCCGGGATTCGCCCTGATGGTGGAGTCCGTCAACATGGCCTATATGATGGAACTCCCCATGCTGGTCATCCTGGTCCAGCGGCTGGGGCCGGCCACCGGCACGGCGACGGCGGGCGCCCAGGGCGACCTCCTGCTCCTGAACGGCCTCATCTCCGGCGGCTACCCGCTCCCCGTCTTCTGCATCTCCGACCTGGAGGACTGCTGGCTCCTTCCCCCCGTCGCGCTGCGGACGGCGGTGGACCTGCGCACGCCGGTGGTGCTCCTGACCTCCAAAGAGATGGTGATGACCCAGGAGAGTTTTGACCTGGCGCGCCTTCCGGAGATAGAACCGGTCCGCCGGACCTTCTACGAGGGCCCCGGCCCGTACTGTACCTACGACGCCGGCGACGGGCTGGTCCCGCCCTTCCTGCCGGTGGGCAACCGCCAGCACCAGATACGCCTGAACGCCTCCACCCATGACCGTTGTGGCATCATCCAGCACACCAGCGACGAGGCGATGGCCAACACCCGCCGCCTGCAGGCCAAAGTGGAGGCCGGGACCCCGGTCCTGTACCACCTGGACGAGCAGGAGGGGGCGGAGACACTGGTGGTGACCTGCGACATCACCACCGGCGCGGCGCGCGAGGCGGTGACCGCGCTCCGGGCGCGGGGCGTTCCCGTCTCCCTGCTGGTCCTCCGGACGCTCCTGCCGCTCCCCAATGTCTACCTGGAAACGATAGACCGCTACCCGCGCGTGGTGGTGGCCGAGGAGAACCACCAGGGCCAACTGGCGCATCTTCTCTTCGGACGGCGCATCCCGCCCCACGTCCGGACCGTCACCGCCATTGGGCGGATGATCCGGCCCGACGAAATCATCCAGGCCCTGTAGGGGCAACCCTTGCGGTTGCCCTAATTAAAGAATATATTTTTCATTGCGGCGGCAAAGCCGCCGCAATGAAAAATATATTTCTAATAGGTATCCTATGAACAGTTTCCTGATCAAACCCGAACTCCCATACTGTAAAGGCTGCGGACATCACCTCATCGTCCGCAACACCGTGAAGGCACTGGAGGCGCTGGGCGCGTCCCCGCTGGACGTGGTCCTGGTGACCGACATCGGCTGTCACGGCATCGTGGACGGCAACTTCGCCACCCACACCGTCCACGGCCTCCACGGACGGTCCGTCGCGCTGGCGGCGGGCATCGCCATGGGGCTTCCGCCGGAGAAGAAGGTCATCGTCTACATCGGCGACGGCGGCGCCACCATTGGCCTCCAGCACATCCTGGAGGCGGCGCGGATGAACGTGGACCTGACCGTCGTCGTCCACAACAACATGCTCTACGGGATGACGGGCGGGCAGCCCAGCGGCCTGACCCCTACTGGCTTCCGGACCGTCCTGACGCCCCAGGGGTACCCCCTCCCCCACCACGACCTGCCCCGCCTGGCGCTGGACGCCGGCGCGCCCTTCGCGGCCCGCGTCGTCGGCCTGGGCGACTTCTCCGACGTCCTCCGCCAGGCACTGGAAGTGGAGGGCTTCGCGCTGGTGGAGGTGCTGGAAATCTGCGTCAGTTACGGCGTGAAGATGAACCCGGACCTGCGGCTGAAGGAACTGGCCCAGGAGGCCGGATACGAGCCGGGCATCTGGACGGGCCCCTCCCGTCCCGCCTTCCGCCCGTCCCGCCGGGAGACCTCTTCGCTGCTGGATGTGCCCGCCGTCCCCTGCCGCTATACCTCCCCGCTGGAGGGGCGGATGACCCTCATCCTGGCGGGTTCGGCGGGCGAGGGCGTCCAGCAGGCGGCGGAGTTGCTGGCCCAGGCGGCGCTGGCGGCGGGCCTCCACGCCACCAAGAAGGGCAGTTACCCGGTCACCGTGGGGGTGGGGTTCTCCACGGCGGAGGTCGTCCTTTCCCGTGCGCCGGTCCTCTACCACGGCGTCCCCCAGCCGGACGCGGTCATCGTCACCTCGGCGGACGGGCTGGCGAACCAGCGGGAGCGCATCCGCCGGATGACAGGCGGCATCCTCTGGCTGGACGCGTCGCTGCCGGTGCCGGAGACGGGGGCGGAGGTGCGGGTGGCCGATTTTCGGGGACGGGCGGGGGCGCGCAACGCGGCGCTCTACGCCCTGCTGACCTTCCTGCGGGAGACCGGGGTCATCCCTGCCGACGCCTTTCTGGAGACGGTGCGGGAGAGCCCCATCGGCAAACACGTGGACGTGAGCGGGTGGTAACATGCCAGGCACTTTCGGAAGTGCCTGGCATGTCCCGATCCGAAAACACGAGGGGGTTGGGGCGCCCCCCCCCCCCCCACCCCCGGGGGGGGGGGGCGGCCCCCCCCCCCCCCCCAACCCCCTCTTTGCTCTGTAGCGCAGGATTTATCCTGCCCTGCATCGGGACAGGATGAATCCTGTGCTACACCTGTAGCGTAGGATTTATCCTGCCTTGCATCGGGACAGGATCAATCCTGTGCTACACCTGTAGCGTAGGATTTATCCTGCCCTGCATCCGGACAGGATCAATCCTGTGCTACACCCCCAGATATGCCTGCTTCACCGCCTCGTTCGCCGCGACCTGGCGGGCCGGGCCCTCCATCCAGATGCGACCCTCGTTCAGGACGTACGCGTAGTCGCTGATGGCCAGGGCCATGTGGATGTTCTGCTCCACCAGCAGGATGGTCAGCCCCTCCGCCCGAAGCCGGCGCAGCGTTTCAAACAGGTTCAGGGAGAGAATGGGCGAAAGCCCCAGGGAGAGTTCGTCTATCATCAGCACTTCCGGCTCGGCCATCAGCCCGCGCGCGACCGCCAGCATCTGCTGCTCCCCGCCGCTCAACGTCCCTGCCTTCTGGTACATCCGCTCCTTGAGGCGAGGGAAGAGGTCAAAGACCCGCTCCAGGTTCCGCTGACGGTGGGGCAGGGCCCGGCGGGAGAAGGCCCCCATCTCCAGATTCTCGGCGACGCTCATGTCGGTGAAGAGTTGCCGCCCCTCCGGCACCAGGACCAGCCCCATATCGGCGCGCGTGTGGGGCGGGAGACGGGTGATGTCCCGGCCCTGGAAGAAAATTTTCCCCTCCCAGGGACGGATGAGCCCGGTGACCGTCCGCAGGAGCGTCGTCTTCCCCACCCCGTTGGAGCCGACCAGCGTGGTCAGTTTCCCCGCCTCCAGCCGGAGGGAGACCCCCCAGAGAATCTGCACCTCGCCGTAGCCGGAGGAGACGTTCTGGATTTCCAGCACCGTGCTCATCCCTCTTCCCTCCCCTCCAACAACCCGGCCGCCAGTTTGGGATCGCCCAGGTACGCCTCAATGACGCGCGGGTCGTTGGCGACTTCCCGCGGCGTCCCTTCGGCAATTTTCTTCCCGTAGTCCAGCACGATCACGTAGTCGGAGACGTTCATCACCGCCTGCATGACGTGCTCAATCATCAGGATGGTCACCCCCTCGTCGCGAATCTGGCGCAGGAGGTCCAGCATAGAGGCCACCTCCGCCGGGTTCAGCCCCGCCAGCACCTCGTCCAGCAGAAGGAGATAGGGACGGGAGGCCAGGGCGCGGGCCAGTTCCAGCCGCTTCTTCTGGGCCACGTTGAGGCTTCCCGCCAACTGGTCCGCCCGCTCCGCCAGGCCGACCCGTCCCAGTACCTCATCGGCGATGCGGGCGGCGGCGGTGTAGGAGAGTCTCTCCCGCCCGAAGCAGGCTCCCACCATCACATTCTGCCGGACGGTCAGTTCGTTCAGCGGGCGGACGACCTGATGGGTGCGGGCAATTCCCCGGCGGGCGATCTCGTAGGGCGGCCGCGCGGTGATGTCTTCCCCCCGGAAGATGACCCGCCCGCTCTCCGGCGGGTACACCCCGCTGATGACGTTGAACATCGTCGTCTTGCCCGCGCCGTTGGGGCCGATCAGGCCCAGAATCTGCCCCTCCGGGAGGGTGAAACTGACGTCCTGGAGGGCCTGCAGCCCCCCGAACCGCTTGGAAACCTGTTCCACCTGGAGAATCATTCCAGCCACCTCCGCAGGAACGGGAACCGGCGGCGCAGCCAGCCGATCAGGCCCGCCGGGATGAAGAGCACAATCAGGAGCAACGCCAGTCCGGCGAAGGCCAGGTGCAGGCTCTTGAAGAGGGGACTGGTCAACAGATACCCCCGCAGCCGTTCGTAGGCCGCCGCACCCAGGACGGGGCCCAGGATGGTCCCGTTGCCCCCCAGCATAATCATCACCAGCACTTCAATGGACATTTGGAGGCGAAAGGCGTCCCCCGGCTCCACGTTGCCGTTCTTGAAGAAGAACAGGGTACCGATGATGCCGGGGAAGAATGCGGAGACGACGTAGGCCAGCGTTTTGGCCGTCGGGGCCCGGACGCCCATCACCATCGCCGCGTCCTCGTCCTCCCGGATGGCCAGGAGGCCCAGGCCGAAGCGGGAGTTCTTGATCCAGTAACTCAACCCGACCACGATCAGCGTGGTAAGGACCATCAGGGTGTAGGTGAGCCAGAGGGCCTGGGGCGCACCGCCGTACTCCCGATAGACGGCAAAATTGACGAAGAGGCCGGTGGGGCCGCCGAAGGGGCCGAAGTTGTTCACGAAGGCCCGCGCCGCCTCGTTGATCCCGATGGTCGCCAGGGCGAAATACGCCCCCCGCAGCCGCAGGACCGCCAGCCCCAGCAGGGCCGCCAGCAGCGCGGAGGCCAGCCCTCCCGCCAGGGCCGCCGGAATCAGATGCCAGCCGTGCTGGCTGATGAGGTAGAAGCCGGTGTAGCCCCCCAGCCCGAAGAAGACGATGTGCCCGAAGTTGACGTAGCCGGTATAGCCCATCAGGATGTTCAGGCTGGAGGCCAGCGCGACGTACATCAGAAGGGTGAACATCATCTCGCGGAGGGTGTCTTTCCGGAGGACCAGGGCGACCCCTCCGCCCACCAGAACCAGCAGGAGAGGGAGCCAGAAACCGGGTTGACGCCAGGGCTTCATGTCCGTGCTCCTAAGAGGCCGCTGGGGCGGATGAGGAGGATGAGGACGAACAGGGTGAACTCCACCACCGGGACCCAACTGACCGGCAGGGCGATAGGGATGAGCCCCTCCATCGCGCCCAGGATGAGGCCGCCCAGGAGGGCTCCCAGGGGGTTCCCCAGCCCGCCCAGGACGCAGATGACGAAGGATTTGGACTGGTAGCCGCTGCCGCTGAGGATGGTGAAGGGGAAGAAGGTGGTGATGAGCCCCCCGGCCAGCGCGGCCAGCATCGTGCCGATGCCGAAACTGAGGGCCAGCACCTGCGCGGAGGGGATGCTCATCAGTTCCGCCGCCGCGCGGTTGTTGGCGACGGCGCGGATGGCCTTCCCCGGACGGGTCCGGTAGAGGAACAGGTACAGGGCGGCGGTGATGAGGAGGGCCGCCAGGGCCGCGGTCAGGCGGGTCCCCGGCAGGGCCAGCACCCCCGCCCGCACCGTCCCCAGCGAGAAGTCCACGTTGTAGAGGGACGTCGTGAAGACGGCGGTCCCGATGCCGATGACCATCATATTGACGGCGAACGTCGCCAGCAGGCTGGAGAGGTAGGGAGCGTTGATGATGCGGTGGACCGCCACCCCGTAGACCAGAAAGCCGAAGAGCAGACTGGCGGGGGCCATCAGCAAAATCGCCAGGTAGGGATTCAGCCCCAGGTGGGTGAAGAGCAGGTAGGTCCCGAACATCCCCAGGGCCATAATGGCCCCGTGGCTGAGGTTGATGACCCGCATCACGCCCCAGATCAGGCTCAGGCCCATCGCGGCCAGTCCGTAGACGAATCCCAGGAGGATGCCGTCCACCAGCGAGGCGAGGATTTGGGCAAGCATCGCGCCTCCTGTCGCAAATAGAGGCCTGCCAGGTCTCCACGACCTGGCAGGCCTCCCGTCCCCGCTACCGGGACAGTGGGTAGAGGGCTTCCGCCGACTTGGCCTCGGCGGGCCAGACCACCTGCTTGACCAGGTTGCCGGCCGCGTCCTTCTGCCACTGGATGTAGACCATCTGGTGGGCAATCTGGAGGCCGTGGGCCTCGGCGGAGGTGTCAAACTGGATGGCCCCGTAGAAGGTCATGATGGCCATCCCGTCCAGCGCGGCCTTGACCTTCTCGGTCTCCAGGGAGCCGGCGGTCTCTATGGCCTTCTGGAGGATGAGGCCCGCAGCGTAGCCGCCCGCGCTGTGGTAGGAGGGGTCTTCGTTGAATTTGGCCTTATAGGCGGAGACGAACTCCTCCACCGTGGGGCCGTACCACTCCAGCCCGGCGGCCTTGGCCGCGTCGGGGGTGTACTTGGCCTGGGGTTCCCACTGGCTCGGCCCGACGATGCCCGGCGCCGCGTCCCCCAGTTCGGCGAACTTCGGCTCCGGCGGGGCCACCAGCAGCGCGATGAACTTCACCGGCACGCCCTTCTCGTGCAACTGGCGGGCGAAGGTGCTGCCGTCGGCGAAGTGGCCGCCGCCCATAATCGCTTCCGTCCCGGCGGGAATCTTGTTGATGAAGGGCGCGAAGTCCGCCGTGCCGCTGTCGTAGCCCTCGTAGAGGACAATCTCATACCCCTTACCCTCGCCGTAGGCCTTGGCCGCATCGCAGACGTCCGTGGAGAACTTGTCGTTCTCGTGGATGATGGCGACCTTCTTGACGGCGGGGTCCAGGGCGGCCAGCAGGTCAAACGCGCCCGTCAGATAGCGGCTGGCCGGGGTGTAGGTCTGGTAGACCAGGGTGTACCCCTTCTTGTAGGTGCTGTCGGAGGCGGCGCCGGTGGTGATCATAATCTTGCCGTACTGCTCGGCGATGACCGCCGCCGCGTCCGCCAGGCCGCTGGAGTAGGGGCTGATCAGGAAGTCCGCCTTGTCCTCGTTGATCAGACGGGTGTAGAGTTCCTGCACCCGGTCCTTGTTGCTCTCGTCGTCGTAG
>JAPYWT010000077.1 GCA_028276215.1 Thermoflexus sp.
CTCGCAGCGCGTCCCGCGCCTGAACGGACTCCTGGGCCGGACAGCGCGGGTCGTTGGCCCCGCAGATGAGTTGGACGGGCGCCTGAATGCGGTCCAGGAAAAAGAACGGTGAGCGCTCGTAGTAGCAGTCCCGGTCCTTCTCCGGGTCGCCGAAGTTCTCCCGGTCCCACTGCTGCAGGTCTTCCCGCTCGCTGGCGTATTCGGTGAACCAGTTCAGGAACGGCACGACGGCCGACCCTGCCACCCAGCGGTCGGGGTAACGGGTGAGCACGGTCATCGTCAGGTAGCCGCCGTAACTGGTGCCGGTGACCGCGATGCGCGCGGGGTCCGCCAGACCCTCCCGGACCAGGTAGTCGGCGCCGGCCACGACGTCGCGGGCATCGCCTCCGCCCAGGTCAAAGCGGTTGGCCAGTTGCCACTCCCGTCCGTAGCCCGTGGAGCCCCGGTAGTTGGGGGCCAGCACCACCCACCCCCGGCTGACCATGTGCTGGACCAGCGGGTCCCAGGTGACCTGGGCCAGCCACGTCGGGCCGCCGTGGACGTAGACGACCGCCGGAGATGGCCCCGGGCACGCGGGCGATAGAGGAGCGCCGGCACCCCCTGCCCGTCCAAACTGGGGTAGCGGACCTCCTCCGGCATTACAAAGGGGGCATCCTGCAGGTCCGGGGGCAGCGAATGGGTCAGTTGGCGGAGACGACCATCCGGCAAATGCAACAGCCACAAGTCGGGCGGGCGGCGGGGGTTGTCAAAGACGAAGAGGAGACCATTGCCGTCGGGTGTGAAACGGGGGAAGGCATGGACACCCGGCTCCACCTGATAGGACCGCACCTGGCCGGACGACAGGTCGGCCACTTCCAGCCAGTTCACGGGCCCCCGACTGTGCACCCAGGCCAGGCGGGAACCGTCCGGAGACCAGGCCGGGTGGTCCCGGTCGCCTTCGCCGTCCGTCAGCCAGTAGAGGTCGCCGGATGCCCGGTCCCAGAGAGCAACCTGGAAGCACCCGTCCCGCTCCGCGACGCAGGCCAGGCGGGAACCGTCGGGGGACCAGGCCGGATGCTTTGCGCAGAGCGGCCCCGCGGGCCCGGCGACGGGCCGGGGCTCCCCACCCTCCGCCGGAACGACAAAGATGCCCGTGTCCTGCCCGCGCGTCATGCAGACCACCGCCAGATGCTCCCCGTCCGGCGACCAGACGACCGCCAGGTCGGAGTACGGGAGCGTCAGGGCGGGCCGGGGTGGCCCGCCATCCACCGGCAGGACGTATGTATCCATCCGGCCCGCGCGGTTGGAGATCAATGCGATGTGGCGTCCGTCGGGCGACCAGGCGAAAGAGGGGTCAATGAGTTCGGGCGTTCCGGGGGTCAGGTTGACATGACGGGCCGTCTCCCGGTCGTAGAGCCAGATGTCATACTGCTCGCTGCCGTCCAGGTCCAGGGCATAGGCCAGGCGGCGGCCGTCGGGAGACCACCGGGGCGCGTGTTTGGCCCCCGGCCCTTCAGTGGCCTGCCGGGGCGGCAGGCCCCCGTCCGTCGGGACGAGATAGACCTCCCACTGCCCGGTGCGGTTCCATGAAAACGCGACCTCCGCCCCATCGGGCGAAGGGTCAAAGTGCTCGTCCACATAAGGGACGCGGAGGAGTTTGTCCAGGGAGAGTATGGGATGAGCCTCCATTATTCCAACGCCCGCAACTCCTCTAATTTTCGTTCCATTGTCTGAATCCCGCTGATGGCCGTCTCCCACTCCATTGCGTCTTTCTCCACCTCCCAGGTATACCCTCTCTGACGTACTAACTGGCGGGCCATAAACTCCTCAAAACTCATCCCATACTTCTGGGAGAGAAGATGGTCCACACGTCGGTAATGCCGGAGACGCCGCAGATATTCTCCTTCCAGCAGGAGACGAATCTTTGCATTCAGATCCGCCTCACCAAGAATAGATTCCTCCAGAAGTTGACGAGCGATTTTCGGCAGCGCGATTTCACTCATCGCCACCTCCTACCTCTGGACCCCTTCACCATTAAACCCCCGCCCGATGCCGCGATAGACGAAGCCCAGCGAGCGGACAAAGGCCGGGTCGTAGATGTTCCGCCCGTCCACCAGGACCGGACGGCGCATCCGGTCCCGAATCCGCTCCAGGTCCAGGTTCTTGAACTCGTTCCAGTCGGTGACGACCACAATGGCATCGCACCCTTCCGCCAGGGTGTACGGGTCGGGGGCCATTTCTACCTCGGGGAGAATGCGACGGGCGACCTCCATCGCCACCGGGTCGTAGGCCCGCACCCGCCCGCCCTCGGCGAGAATGTAGCGGGCGATGTCTATGGACGGCGCCTCCCGCATATCGTCGGTGTTGGGCTTGAAGGCCAGGCCCAGGAGCCCCACCACGGCGCCGTCCAGTGACCCCAGCGCGTCCCGCAGTTTCTTCACCACCAGGCGACGCTGGTAGGCATTGATGCTCATCACCGCCTGCAGGAGTTGGGGCTGATAACCGTTGCTGAGCGCCATGTGCGCCAGCGCCTTCACGTCCTTGGGGAAGCAGGACCCACCATAACCGACCCCGGCGTCCAGGAACACCCGCCCGATGCGGGGGTCATAGCCCATGCCGTTGGCGACCTCTTTGACGTCCGCGCCGACCGCCTCACAGATGGCGGCAATCTCGTTGATGAAGGAAATGCGGGTCGCCAGGAACGCGTTGGAGGCATACTTGATCATCTCCGCCGTGCGCAGGTCGGTGATGACGATGGGCGCCCGCAGGGGAAGGTGGAGTTGGGCCACCTTCTCCGCCGCCTCCCGGTCCAGGGAGCCCAGAACGACCCGCGCCGGGTTCATGAAGTCGCTGATGGCGGAGCCCTCCCGCAGGAACTCCGGGCAGGAAACGACGGAGAACTTCACCGAATCCCCCCGACGGGCCCGGATGATGTCCGCCACCCAGTCCCCGGTGCCCACGGGCACGGTGGACTTGTTGACGATGATGAGGGGATGGTCCATCACATCGGCGATGGCTTCGGCGGCCGCGCGCACGTACCGCAGGTCCGCCTCGCCGTCCACTCCCTCTGGCGTCCCCACCGCGATGAAGACGAACTCCGCGTCCCGGATGGCCTCCGCATAGGAAGTGGTGAAGAGGAGCCGCCCGGCGCGGACGTTCCGCTCCACCAGTTCCTCCAGGCCCGGCTCGTAGAAGGGCATAATGCCCTGCTTCAGTCCCTCAATTTTCTCTGCGTTGATGTCCATACAGGTCACCCGGTTGCCCAGGTCGGCGAAGCAGGCCCCAGTGACCAGTCCGACATATCCGACACCGATAACTGCGATGTTCCTCACGCTTCCGTTCCTCCGTTCAAGATGTCTGACGAGAAGATATGATACCATAAGGGATAAATTTGGCAACCGGTACGTGAATGAACATGGCGACTTGCCCTCTCCGCAACCGGTAATACAATATCCCTGCCATGGCCATAGACCTGAACTGCGACATGGGAGAGAGTTTCGGGGCGTATGCCCTCGGCGCGGACGAGGCGCTGATGCCGCTGGTCACTTCGGCCAACATCGCCTGCGGCTACCACGCCGGGGACCCGATGGTGATGGACCGGACCGTGCGGCTGGCCCTCCGCTACGGCGTGGGCATCGGTGCCCACCCGGGATTCCCGGACCTGATGGGCTTCGGTCGCCGGGCGATGCACCTGCGGCCCGAGGAGATAGAGAACTACGTCCTCTATCAGGTCGGCGCGCTGGCGGCGTTTGCCCGCGCGGCGGGGGCGGAACTCACCCACGTCAAGCCCCACGGCGCGCTCTACAACATGGCCGCGCGCGACCCCGAAACGGCCCGGGCCATTGCCCGGGGCGTCGCCCGGGCAGGGCCGTGCCTGATTCTGGTGGGACTGGCGAACTCGGCCCTCATCCAGGCCGCCGCCGAAGTGGGCCTGCCCTTCGCGCGCGAGGGATTCGCCGACCGGGCCTACGAGCCCGACGGGACTCTGCGCCCCCGCCACCTTCCCGGCTCGGTCCTCACCGACCCGGAAAGGGCCGCCGAACAGGCCGTCCAGATGGCCCGCGAAGGACGGGTCACCGCCAGCAACGGGGAAAGCATCCCGCTGGTCGTGGATACCCTGTGCATCCACGGCGACACCCCCGGCGCGGTGGAGATTGCCCGCGCCGTCCGCCAGCATCTGGAGCGCGCGGGCGTGGACGTGATGCCAATGGGGAAATTTTTAGGACGATGACATTCCCCCGCATCCTGCCCGTCGGAGATGCCGCGCTGGTCGTGGAGTTCGGGGACGAGATTCACCCGGACATCCACCGCCGGGTACTGGCCCTGGACCACGCGCTGGCGGCAGACCCCTTCCCCGGCCTGCGGGAGACCGTCCCCACCTACCGGTCGCTGCTGGTCTACTACGACCCCCGACAACTCTCCTGGGACGAGGCCCGGAGGCTGGTCGCCAATGCCCTGGCGCGGAGCACGGACACCCCGATGCCGGAGCCGCGGGAAGTGGAAATCCCCGTCGTCTACGGCGGGGAGTTCGGCCCCGACATCGGCTTTGTGGCCGCGCACACCGGCCTCTCCGAAGAGGAAGTGGTCCGCCTGCACACGAGCGTCACCTACACCGTCTACATGCTGGGGTTCGCTCCGGGATTTGTCTATCTGGGGGGACTGCCGGAGGCACTGGCGACGCCCCGGCTCCCCACCCCGCGCCCGTCGGTGCCGGCGGGGTCCGTGGGCATCGCCGGCCTCCAGACCGGCATCTACGGCCTTTCCACCCCCGGCGGGTGGCGACTGATCGGGCGGACGCCGCTGACGATGCTGGACCTGAACCGCCAGCCCCCCACCCTGCTCCAGCCGGGCGACCGGGTGCGGTTTGTCCGGATTGGCTGACATGTTGGAAGTCCTTGACGGCGGATGGCTGACCACAATCCAGGACCTGGGGCGGCCCGGGTACGAACGGTACGGGATTCCCGTCTCCGGGGCGATGGATTTCTTCGCCCTGCGGGTCGCCAACGGCCTGGTCGGCAATCCCCCCGGCGCGGCCGGGCTGGAAATCACCCTGGTGGGGCCCGTGCTGGCGGCGACCGCGCCCTGCCTGGTCGCCGTCACCGGCGCCGACCTGACCTTTCGGGTGGACGGGCGGGAAATGCCGATGTGGATGTCCGTCTTCGTCCGCCGGGGGTCGGTCATCTCCTTCGGGGGTCGGCGACGGGGGTGCCGGGCCTACCTGGCGGTCGCCGGGGGGATAGAGGTCCCGCCCGTGCTGGGGTCACGGTCCACCTACCTGCCGGGCCGCTTCGGCGGGTGGGAAGGGCGCGCGCTGCGCGCGGGCGACCGTCTGCCCATTGGGCCCGTCTCCGGGCACCTGCCGGAGCGGGCCGGACGGCGGTTCCCGCCCCACCGGCTCCCGGCCTACAGCGACTGCCCGACCGTCCGCGCGGTGCCCGGCCCCCAGGACGACCACTTCCCCCCGGAAGGCCTGGAGACGTTTTTCGGGGCAGAGTACCGCGTCTCCCCCACGTCCGACCGGATGGGCTATCGGCTGGAAGGCCCGCCGGTGGCCCGCCGTCGGGCAGAAATCATCTCGGACGGCGTGCCGCCGGGGGCGGTCCAGGTCCCGCCGGACGGTCAGCCCATTGTGATGATGGCCGACCACCAGACGACGGGTGGCTACCCGAAAATCGCGACGGTCATCACGGCGGACCGGCCCCTGCTGGCCCAGTGTGTGCCGGGCGAGAGCCGTATCCGGTTCGCGGCGGTGGACATCGCCGAGGCTCAGCGGCGCTATCGGGAGACGATGGAAATGCTGGAGCGGTCCTGGGAATAGGACACGGATGCACACGGATCATACGGGTTTTCACACCGGAAACAGGACACGGATGGACACGGATCATACGGGTTTTCACATCGGAAACAGGACACGGATGCACACGGATCATACGGGTTTTCACACCGGAAACAGGACACGGATGCACGCGGATCATACGGGTTTTCACATCGGAAACAGGACACGGATGCACACGGATCATACGGGTTTTCACACCGGAAACAGGACACGGATGCACACGGATCATACGGGTTTTCACACCGGAAACAGGACACGGATGCACACGGATGGATACGGATGGACACGGATTTCACTTTATGGGTAAACCCGATATTGACTACACGAAGTTGATGACTACACGAAGAACTCTGGCTTGACAGAATTCCCACACCGCATTATAATAAGCCCGCCCGGTCCAGGAGACCGGGCGATACCTTGTATGGGGGAAGCGAATGGAAATTACGAACACCGAAGCCCGACCCACTTCTATCGCCGAACTTCGTCCCAAAATGCAGTTAGAAGGTGTCGTTCGCAAAGTGGAACTCTACGGCGCCTTCGTAGACATCGGCCTGGAACGGGACGGTTTGATCCACATTTCCCAACTGAGCGATAAGCCCGTCAGCCGGGTCGCCGACGTGGTCCGGGAAGGCCAGAAGGTCACCGTGTGGGTGACGCAGGTGGACCCCCGCCAGGGCCGGGTCGCCCTGACGCTGGTCAAGCCCCCCGACGTGGAGTGGAAAGACCTGGCCGAGGGCCAGACCCACACCGGCCGGGTCGTGCGGGTGGAGCGATACGGACTGTTCGTGGACATCGGGGCCGAACGTCCGGGCCTTCTGCACGTGCGGGAGATGGGGAGATACAACCGCCCGGAGATGTACCGCGTGGGGGATGAAATTGAGGTGCGCATCCTGCAACTGGACCGACGCAAGAAGCGCATAGACCTGACGCTGGCAGAGACGGAGATGCCCCCCGAGGAACGAGAGGAGCCCCTCCCCAGCCCCATAGAACTGGCCTTCCGCCGGGCACTGGAAGAGGCCCAACGAGAGGGGAAATCGCTCCCGGTGGCCACCGGGAAAAACCGCCGACGGCACCAGGCCGAGCAGGACGAAATTCTGAGCCAGACCCTCCGGCAGATCAGCCGGTAAGGATCACAGCATCAGCGAATCGGCAGAGCACCGATTCGCTGATGCTGGGGTCCGGGTGACCTAAAACGCCCCCAACTGGCAGCGGACGATGCGGATGCCCAGCGCTTCCGCCGCCGCGGAGACCTCCATTTTGGGGATGCCCAGCATTTCCGCGATGTCCCAGGCCGTCCGGCAGGGCAGACGCCCCTCGCTGAGCCCGTCCTGAATGGCCTGGGCCAGGCCCGGCTCCACCTTCCCGGCGGGCCGGACCACCTTGTGTCGCCCCTCGGCCTTCGGCCCGTAGCCGAAAAGCCCCAACTGGCAGCGGTTCAGCCGGACCCCCATTTCGTCCGCCGTCTGGCCCACGGCCAGCGGCTCCACGCCCAGTTCCTCCGCAACCCGGAAGGCCGCCGCGCAGGGCAGCATCCCCTCCGAATCCAGGTGACGACGGATAGACTCCGCGATGCGCTCGTCCACAGCCCCCTCCCGTCACAGCGTTTCCAGAAACCGCGCGGCCTGGTAGTCAAACTCGCGCGTCTCCAGGGTGACGGACGTCCGGCCCGACTCCGCCGCGCCGACCTGAACCAGGACGTATCCCCCGCCGCCGGTCAGGCGAAGGCAGCAGGCGCCCTGTTCCTCCACCGTCAGGCCCAGGCCAGCAGGGCCGAAGAAGGCCAGTGCCCGCTCCAGCACCTGCTCCGGAGACCGCCGGGTCTCTTTGCCGTACCGGGCCACCTCACACCTCCGCCAGTGCGGCCAGAATCTCCCCGATGTCCGGCACTTCCCGCATCGGGTAGATTTTCTTGAAGCGGATGACGCCCTCCGCGTCCACAATGAAGACGGCCCGCTCGCTGAAGCCGTTCTTCTCCCGGAAGATGCCGTAGGCCCGGGCGACGCCGCCGTGGGGCCAGAAATCCGCCAGCAGGCGGGTCTCCTGAATGCCCAGGGATTCCGCCCAGGCCTTCTTGCAGGGGACGCTATCCACGCTCAGCCCCAGCGCCACCGCGCCCAGCCGCTCCATGTCCTCCCGGTGCTTCTCCAGGTCCTGCATCTGGATCGCGCAGACCCGGGTCCAGGCCAGGGGGTGGAAGGAGAGAACGACTTTCTTGCCCCGCAGGGCGCTGAGGGTGACTTCCTGGTCGTTCTGGTCCTTCAGGGTGAAATCGGGGGCCGGGTCCCCCACCCCCAGGGTCACTTCGTCCATTTGGGCTACCTCCCAATTATAAAGTATATTCAGAAGCATCTCCGACGGGCCAGTGGAAGTAAAGAACATATTTTTCATTGCGGCAGCTTCGCCGCCGCAATGAAAAATGCGTTTCCCTTTATCCTCGCGGGCGAAAAGGCCAAAACTGTAGCGCGGGCTGTCAGCCTGCGGATCCAGGCCTGGCCGCCTGCGTTACGCCGGCTCCGCCAGCCGGGAGACCACCTCTATCCCCTGATGGAGCATCTTGTGCACCGGGCAGTGGCGGGAGATCAGCAGTAACTTCTGGCGCTCCTGCGGGGTCAGGTTGCCCTTGAGGATGATGTCCTCAATGATTTGCTCCCGATACTCCTCTATCGCCTCACAGTCCCGGCAGTCCTCGGCGAAGACGCGCTCGTACCAGAGGCGCAGTTCCACCTCCTGCAGGTCCACGCCGTGATTCTGGGCATAGGTGTGCAGGACGATGGCCGTGCAGGTCGCCAGCCCCGTCAGCAGCATCCCGTAGGGGGTCAGGTGGTAGATGTGCTCCACCGGGTACAACTGCGGGTCGTCCGGACGGTGCGGGTCCGGGGCCAGGATTTCGGTCTCAAAGTCGCGGTTCTGGCGGACAACGATTTGCTCGCTCACGGGTCCTCCTGGATGGGGCGCGGGGTCGGGGGGCGGCGGCCTTC
>JAPYWT010000078.1 GCA_028276215.1 Thermoflexus sp.
TGCCGGGGTTCTGGCCGTGCTGACGGGCGGGGAAATCCCCGTCGTCAAACAATCCCGGCGGCGCCAGTACGACACCTACTTCCTCTTTGACGACCCCGACCGCAGCCGCCTGCGCTACCGGGAGGAGGAAATCCTGGGTGAGGACGACCAGGTCGCCGACGTCCGCTACCGGCTCACGCTGACGGGCGACACAAAGGAGCGGGAGTTCCCCCACTCCGTCCTGCTCTCCCGTTCCCGGTTTGATGCCCCCGCGACCCGGAGTCTGCGCTTCTACCGGGAGTACTTCAAGCCGGTGGCGGAGTGGGAAGTCCACAAGGAGCGCCGGAGGTACCACATCCGCTACGGCGGGACGGACTTCGCCGTCAACCTGGACCGGGTGACCCGTCCGGAACTGCCCGGCTATTTCCTGGAACTGAAGAGCCGCACCTGGTCGGCGCAGGACGCGGAGCGGAAGGCGGAACTCATCGGCGAACTGCTGGAACTCTTCGGCGTCCAGGAGCAGGAACTGGTGCGGCGGGAGTACCTGGACCTGGCGCGGGAGGCGGGGACGGCAGGCGGGCGCGGGTAGACGCAGCGCGACTGCGCCGGTAAGGAGCAGTCAGATAACCGAATCCTATCCATGCAGGCCGGGAAAGGGAGAGATGACCCGAAGGAACCGGGAAAGCACCTGGCTGGTCATCACGCGCTGCATGGCCATGATCCGGCGGGTCCAGCGAGGGCCGACGGACTGGAAGGGACTGGTAGAGGCCGTGCGCGCGGAAGTGGGAGAGGATGCCTATGGGGAAGCGGAGGGGGAGGCGCTGCATCGGCGCGTGGAGAACGACCTGGTCCGAATCCGGGAGCGGCTGGGCGTAGAAATCCGCTACTCCCGCCAGAAGAAAGGGTACACCATCCACTCCCTGTGGACGCCGTTGCTGGACCTCCCCGACGAAGACCTCCGCACCATTGCCTGGCTGGGCCGGGTCTTTGATGAAGAGTCCCCCTACCACGATGAAGTCCATGCGTTTCTGGACCGCATTATCTCCTACCTGAGCGACGAGCGGATTCCGGCGGTGTCCCGGTATCGCTATGGACTGGAACTCCGCCTCCGGCAGCGGGACCAGGACGAGATTTCGCCGACCCTGATGTTTCGGCTGGAGCGGGCCGTGGCGGAACGGCGCTGGGTGGAACTGGAGTATCTTTCCCCTCAGTATGAAGACGGTGTCCCCCGACGGCATCGGGTGGCCCCGGTCCGGGTCTACTTTGACCCCGGCCGGGGCCATCACTATCTCTACGGCTGGTGCCGGGACATCTCCGGCCCCGAGGGGGTCACAGAATTCCAGCAGTACACCTACTACCGGCTGGGGCGGATTCGGAGCCTGCGCGTCCTGCCGGACGTGGTGCCTCCCGTCCTGCCGCGCGGCCGGGCGTATGAGGTGGTCTACGAACTGGCGCCGCACATCGCCCGGCTGGGGGTGACGCGCCATCCGGAGATTGCTGTGCGGGAGGTGAAGCATCGGGAGGACGGGAGTGCCCTGGTGCGCGGGGAGACCCACAACCTCTTCTGGACCGTCCAGCGGCTGCTGCAGTACGGCGCGGGCTGCCGGGTCCTGGGCGGCCCGGAACTCCGGGCCGAAATGCAGCGGGTGGTGGCAGACATGGCCCGGTTATACGGCCTCGGCCCATAATACCCCCACCGTTGTGGGGGTGCAAATATGATACAATGGAAATATCAGAACCCGGATCAGGGGGTGAATATGCAAACTATGACCGAAAATGATCTGGAACAAATTCTCTCCACTTATCTGGAAACCGTGATCCCACGGATGCTGGAGTGCCGGTATCACCTGATTCTGGTCAAGGGCGGACCGGATTACCCGCATCTGTCGGAACAGTCCCACTTTGCCCATATTGTGAACGGCGTCTTTGGCCTAATACAATTCGTCCGCTTTCTGGTTATGCACCATGCCTGCCCGGTCTGGCTGGACAAGAGCGCGTTGCGTCAGGCCATCGCCGCCTACACCGTGCACGAAGTCCACAAGGACCGCGATGTAGCGTTGTTGGGGGACTCCTCCTTCAGTATCCCGCGGGAGCGGCTGCGGGAGGAGTACGAGCGGTTGGGACTGGGAGACTTTGCCCGGGTGGACGATCACCTGCTGCGTGCAGCCAACGTTCACAAACGGAGTTCCAAACACGGCGATCTGTTACTCAGCGGGGATCCGAAAGCCCATCACCTGTGGACCCTGGTGCGCATCGCCGACACACTGGCCTCGGTCCAGAGGCCGGCCGAGGCCGCGGCCTCGCTCCAGGGCTACCTGGCCCACCTGGGACCGGCCTTCGCGCCCCAAAGCCCGCCCGGAAAATATGCACTCTACTACCACGAGATCAGGGACGTGCGCGGAGTGCTGACTAACGCCATCCACCAGGCCGTCGCCCGGTACCTGGCGGACCGGCTGGGCTTTTTCCCGCTCCTCTTCTTCGCCACTGGCACGCTCTACCTGGGGCCGGCCAGGGCCGACCCGGATGCCGCTGGCGACCTGGTCCCCGCCGTCGCCGGCCAGGTGCTTCAGTTGCTGACCCAGAGCGGCGACGCCGGGGAGATCTATGGCGCCATCCGCGACGGGCTGCGCAATCAAAAGTTTGACTTTGAGCGATATGTCTATGCGTTTGCCCCGGTGGAGGACTTGCTGCAGGTTGTCTACGAAGATACATTGGCCGCCAAACCCAATCCCAACATCGCCATCAGTGAAATAGAGGGCCTGGTTGAAAAGCGCCAGGACCTGCCGGCGGGCTGGCGGGAGACATTGGAAGAACGCCAGGGCATCCGCCTGCTGGACCCAAAAGAACATGAGACATTCAACAAACTCTGGTACCAGGTGAATCGCTACCTGCGCTATGTGGACACGCTGGTGCGCGACCTGGCCCCAGCGGAACATCGCCTGGATTGGTTCCTGCGCGTTTTCAACGTCCCCTCGCCCTATGCCGACAACCTGCGCCGGGAGGCGGAGATCTGGGCCCGGGGCGGCATCGGCAAGTACGTCCTGGTCATCGCCTATCACTTCCTGCGGGGGCCCGACTTCGCCAACCGGCCGGCGGAGGCGCTACCACCGGAGCAGGTGCTGGATCGGCTCCATCAGAAGGTGCTGACTGCGATGGAGCAGATAGATACCCAGGCTGGCCGGCAGGCTATCGTGGCCGCCCTGGGCCTGCGGCAGGACCTGGAAGTCTACTTGAGGGAAAACCTCTATCTCTCCTTCGCTCCAGCAACCTCTCTGGAGGACGACGGACTGGCCAGTTACACCGTTCCCCGGCGCAAGGGACATTCCGGCCAACTCTGCTCGCTGTGCAACCGCCGCAGCCAGTTCACCCAGGCACTGCGCACCGGCATCCTGGACGACTTTGGCCGGGTCTTTTCCAACCGGGTACTTCCCGCTCCCGAAGCGCCACAGGGGAACCGCTTATGGTGTCCCGTCTGTCAACTGGAGGCCATCCTGCGCAAGAGAGCGGGGATAGGCCTGCCCTCAAGAGCCCATTACAACAACTCCCGCCGCATCTACTTCTACGTCCTGCCCACCTACTCCTTCACGCCGGAGCACCTGCGCCTGTTTGAGCCGCTCCTCAGGCCCTTTCATCGCGTGACCAGCCTGCCGGTGCGCGATGATGGCCGGGATTGGGGACTGCCCCACTACTGGTTGGAGCGGCGCACGCTGGATCCGGAATGGCTGGACAAGTTGCAGGATGTGCTGAAGCGGGAAGCGGACAAAATCGCCGGCTGGGGCGGAAGGGGGTTCGTAGGGGAACGGGTCTCGCTGGGGCGCATCCAGGGCCAGCCGCACTATTATCTCATCTCCTGGGAGAAGGCCGCGCGTAGGCAAGAGACCGATACTACCCGCATCGCCACCCGCACCGAGGCCTGGGCCAAGGCGCTCTTCGCCGCTGCCATCATCACCGGACTGACCGGCTGCAAGGTGTACGTCACCGAGCGGCCCTACCTGCCGGTAGCCGACCCGGCCGAATTGACGGCCACCATCACCCTGGATGGCCCGCCGCCAGCGCTGCGTGCCCTCTTGGGCGGACGGGGCGACACCGTCAGCCTCTACGGGCGAGAACAGGGAGAGCGCAGCGGTCTGGAACGGGTGCTGGACCTGAGCGCGGCGCTGTGGACGGTTACCACCAGCCTCCAGCCCGGCAACGACAAGGATATTGCCCTTCGGCTGGAGCGCTTGAACGTGGATCCACTGGCTGGTGCTTACTTCTATAAAGAATATGGCCGTGAGAACGATGGACGCTCTCCGGCCCCCCCATTGGACATCGCCTGCGATGCTCTTCTGCAAATCCAGGGAGGTGAACTGATGAATTTAGTAGAAAAAATCGCAAAGAAATCGTTGGAGATTGCCCTGCCTTCCTCCACGACAGGGCGGGGCAAGGCGCGGCGGTATGAACTGGTCTTCCGCGAGGCGGTCTCGGCCATGCGCAGGGCGCAGCAGGTGATCCCGGAGATGCGGGAGGCGGCCTTGGGCGGGCAACGGCCCTCGGAGCAAAGCATCGCCGAACTGAAGCACCTGACGGCTGGCACGCTCCTGAAAGGGCTGGAGCGCCGCCAGGGAAGCCGCCGGGGGGAGATCTATGTGCGCGCCTGGGGAGAGGAACTGGGCCGGCTGGTGAGGGAGTTCGTGGACATCCTGGTGGACGACCTCTACCTGGGCCGGGCCGAGGGTAGTTTTGCCCGCTTCCTGCGGCTGGAGAACCAACTGGCCGATGGGATTTACTACTATACCGACCGCAACCTCTCCCGCCTGTGGAGTGAGTATCAACAGCAGAAAGCCGCCCGTGCCGAAGAGGCGGCATCGCAGACAGAACAGCAGTAGGAGGCGCAAAATGACACTCAAAACTCTGGAACCGTATCAGCACTACTTCATCCCCGTCATCCCCCGCACCCCCACCAACCGCTACGCCAGCATCATCCTGCTGCGCGAGACCAAGTCCTACGCCATCTTCACCACCGAGGGGGGCGAGCAGCAGGACGTGGAGCAGGTCCCGGCCGGCCTGACCCACCCTGAACCGACCACCCGCCTGGTCATGTTCAAGCGCAAGCAGGTGGCCCCGGAACGGCGCACCGGCAAGGCTCTACTGCGGCAGTACGGTGTTTTCCCCTATGCCATCAAGGACGGCAGTGTCCTCTACGGCGACGAGGCCCTTCGGGAGAAAAACCACTACGACAACTGCTACCTGACCGAGGGCCTCTGCACCCATTGCCCCGACTGCCTGATCTACGGCTACGCCGCCGTGAGGGGCGAGGGGGCGCGGCGGGCGCGCCTGATGACCGATACCTGCTTCACCATCCGCCCCTACGAGATCATCCAGAAGCAGATCAAGTTCAACGTCATTGACGAGGCCGCCCACACCTCCGGCACCATCACCGAATACGACTACACCACGCCGGGGGTCTTCCTTCCGGCCGTGGAGACCACCGTGGATCTGACCGCCGACGAGTTCGTCTACGTCCTGGGCAACATCCTGCGCACCACCCGCTACGGCAAGGAGGGCAGCCGCCAGGGCTTCGTCCGCAACCACATCCTGGCCATCGCCTTCTCCGATGTGGAACTCTTCGCCAACCTGGAGTTCACCCAGGCGCTCTACGACGCCCTGGTGGACTCCGGCAAAGACCTGGCGGCGGACCCCCTTACGCTGGATGAACTTCGGGAACATGCCCCGGCCGTTCTGGATCGGCTGACCTCGGGGCTGGCCGGCCGGCTCACGCTGGTCACCGGCGAGGGACTGGAAGCCATCCTCCAGGACGACCTGAACACCCAGTCGGCTTCGTTTGCACCATCGCCATCGGAGTCGGTATCCAGGTAATTGGGGCCTGCGCGACCTGAACACCCGGTCGGGGTGTGTCCCAGTTTTGTCGGGCTGGGCCGCTGGCCTTTTCGCCGGGCCGTCAACGGCCCGGCTCCGGCGAAGATGAGGCGCGAGAGCGCCCCTCTCCCCCTGGCAACCCGGGTTCCCGAAGGGCTACCGAAGGGAAAGGGCGCTTCCAGCGCCCTGGGCCACCTCAGCCAGGCCGTTTACGGCCTGGCCCACCGGGCTCCCGACGATTCTGGGACACACCCACCCGGTCGGCTTCGTTTGCAGGATAAACTCTGATATGTTATAATAAGAACTGCTCAACTCCAACGACTCACCCCAGAGACGCCGAGGGCGCAGAGTTTTGCATTGGCGTAGCCTCTGTGTCCTCTGCGCCCCGGTGGTGGAATCACCTATTGCAGCAAGCGCATCGGTATCACCGGCATCGTGTCCGATGGCCGAACAGTCCATCCATTGCCACCGGGCTGACGGACGGGATGGGCCGGACATATATGGGTGCTGAACGGAGGGAAAGAAATGGACGAACTGCGGATCACCCTGAAGACACTGACGCCTCTCTGGACCGGCGGCGTGGATGGGAACTGCGACCGCCTGCACGAGACCGGCCTGATCGGCTCGCTGCGCTGGTGGTACGAGGCCATCGTGCGCGGGCTGGGAGGCTATGCGTGTGATCCGACAGAACATAGTTGCACCTTTGACGAAGAAAAGTATCGCAAGTCAAAGGCCGATGACGAGCGCCAGCGACTGCGGGATGCGGGGGTATGCGATGCCTGTCAGTTGTTCGGTTGCACGGGCTGGGCGCGCAAGTTTCGGCTGAAGGCTTCCGGTGGAGAGAGACTGTTTGACGGACAAAATGTTCTAATTCCCAGTGGAAGAGTCCGCCAATCCAGTAAAGGAGCACGAGCGGGTGGCTGGTTTGTGTTCGGTGAAAGTCGGATTGGCGAAATAGCGTTTGAACTCATCCCTTTGCGATCTGTTGACCTGACTCCTATCTACACCATTCTGGCACTGATCAGCCGCCATGCCAGTCTCGGACCAAAAGGCTCCAATGGCTATGGAGTCATTCAAGCGCAGAACATTCAGCCTCGGCTTACCTGGTTGGATGCTTTCCCAGGCTCGTCACCATCACGTAATCAGTCCCTGCCTGACCTTCGCGATTTCTTCTTCGCAAAGTTTCAGTTTGACGAACCGGTAAACCATAAGAGTTGGTGGCAGAACATTCATGGCATTCGACAGGCTGTAGACGGGAAACTGGATGATGGAACATCACCAAGTCCTCTCCAAAAGAGAAAACATGAAATCGAGCAAATGATCAGGCAAGGCGTTCTTCCTCTTGCGCCAGCTATTCGGAATTGGTTGCGTTATAAATGGGGACATGGCTTTGGCTCGAGGGAAGCACATTTTATCTTTGGCGAAGCGCAAGCAGTATGTCCGAATTGTTACCTTCCCGGTTTTAGATCTGACAATCAACGACTAGACCTTAACTTGTGTCCACGTTGTAAAAAGAACTTCAGAAAAGGTGACGAGATTCCCACAACTGCATCCAAGATTCAGGTGTCTTATGCTTATCGCGTTGATAGCAGGTGGGAATTCCGCATCTGGGGATGGCTGCCCTGCGCGGGAGCAATCAAGGATCGGGATGAATTTCTCCAAACATTGAAGGATCAACTTGTTGGCGATGCGCTCTGGGAGTATGTGTTTGGAAACACCAGGGTCAAGCCTGCCCTGATAGAGTGGCACGCCCTGCCCCGCGCTCAAACCGATGGCCGTGCCTATTTGCAAGAACTGTTAGGAGGTGTTGCATGAGTTATGACTTGTATGTCGAAAAACCCCAGGGTGATGTAGCTACCCAACTGCGTTTGTTGGTTACACGCGATGCGCCGTTGCCCGATTACCTCTCTTTAGTACACGCACAGTTTGACAAGACGAAACAACAACTCACTCGCGGCAGTTTCAACCAGTACATTACAGACGAGATAAAACGATTGCAATTGCTGGGTCTCCATCCACCCACAGTTTCAAACATCGCTGCCCTCCCTCCCGGCTCCTGGTTCTTGCAATTCACCTTCACCCTCGCCAAGCCCTGGATCAGCAAAGACGATGACCCCTTCTACGTCGCCGAGAGCGTCAATCCGGTGCGTAAGGACAAAGTCTTCAAAGTCCCGCTGATGTCCGCGCCGAGTTGGAAAGGGTTGTTGCGGTGGACCGCCATGCACACTCGCCTGGCGTTGCAAAAGGATACACTTTCTCCCGAAAAATTTGCCCAAGAACGCTTTGTTCAGACTTTACTCTTTGGCGATGAGAAGGGCGAAGAGCCGGGCCAGACGAAGGATTTTGCGGCTTATCTCGATGCGCTCAAACCCGAAGCCCGCCAGGAATACGAGCGTCTCTTGCGCGCCTATTACGAACTGGAACCCGATGATCCTCTGCCCCATCACAGCGGGCGGCTGATGTTCTATCCCACGTTCTTCGACCGGATTGACGTGGAAGTCATCAACCCGCACTCGCGCAAAACCAGGGCCGGTACACACCCGATTTACCTGGAATGCGTGCCGCAGGGGGCAAAAGGCACCTTCTCCCTGCTCTACGTCCCCTTCGACCTGATCGGTGCGGACGAGGCCGAAATCCGCAGGCAGGCGCTGGAAGACCTGCAACTCGTCGCCGAGGGCCTGCAGGCGATGTTCCTCACCTACGGCTTCTCCGCCAAGCGCACCAGCGGCTATGGGGTGGCGGAGGATAGGATTGTCAAGGGAGAGATCAAAACAAGAGCGGGCAGTCATGATCTGACGGGGAAGAAGCTGAGCCAGCTGACACAGGAGGTGGAGAATGTCTCCTTCAAGTGAAACCCTGTCCGTTGTCCTGGCTCCCGTACTCGAGACGTTGCGCAACGGCCTGGGCGATGACCTGGTCGCGGTGGTGCTTTTCGGCTCC
>JAPYWT010000396.1 GCA_028276215.1 Thermoflexus sp.
CACAGAGACACGAATAATTTTAATTTTTTAATTGTTAATTGTTAATTTCCCCGATGTGGCCCGCACTTTTCACCCCCCGCGCCGTCGCCCTGATCGGGTCCGTCGGCGAAGGAAAACTGGGATACCACCTGCTCCGCCAGATGGTGGACGGCGGATTTCCGCCCGCGCGCCTGGCCGTGGTCAACCCCAAAGGACAGGGAGCGCTGGGCGTGGCCGGGTACCCGTCGGTCGCTGAGACGGGGCTGCCGGTGGACCTGGCGGTGGTCGTCACCCCGGCGGGGACGGTCCCCGCAGTGCTGGAGGAGTGCGCGCAGGCCGGGGTGCGCGCCGCCGTCGTCATCACCGCCGGGTTCTCCGAAGTGGGCAACGTCGCCGGAGAGGAGGCCATTCGGGAGGTCGTCCGCCGGACCGGCATCCGCGTCGTCGGCCCCAACTGCGCGGGCATCGTCAACACCCACCACGCCCTCTTCCCCACCCTGGAGACGCGCCCTCCGGCGGGCTCCGTCTCCCTGATGGCCCAGAGCGGCGCCGTGGGCGGCGTCTTCCTGGCGTGGGCGAAAGAGCACGGCCTGGGCATCGCCAAATTCATCAGTTACGGCAACGGCGCCGACCTGAACGAACGGGATTTCCTGGAGTACCTGGCCGAAGACCCCGAGACCCAGGTGGTGGCGTTGTACATTGAGGAAGTGACGGAGGGGCGGGCGTTCATGCGGGCCCTGGCGGCCTGCGCGCGCCGCAAACCCGTGGTCGTCATCAAGGCCGGACGGACGGAGGCGGGCCGCCGGGCCACCCTCTCCCACACCGGCTCTATGGCCGGCGCCGACGCCGTCTACGACGCCGCGCTGCGCCAGTGCGGCGCGCTGCGGGTGGCCTCGCTGGAGGAGATGTTTGACCTCTGCCTGGGCTTCACTGCACTCCCGCCCGTCCGGGGCCGCCGGGTGGTCATCGTCACCAACTCCGGCGGGCCCGGGGTGCTGGCCGCCGACCGGGCCGAGGAGGTGGGGCTGACCGTCGCCGAACCGTCCCCGGCGCTGCGGGAGCGGCTCTCCGCCTTTCTCCCCCCGTACTGCGGCCTGAGCAACCCCATAGACCTGACGGTGGAGGGGACGGAGGAGGGATACCGGCGGACCCTGGCGGCCGTCCTGGAGGAATACGACGCGGCGGTGGCGCTGAACATCGCTCCGGCCTATCTGGATTCGGTCCCCCTGGCCCGGGGTGTGGTGGACGCGGCGCGGGAGAGCGGGAAGCCCGTGGCGGCGGCATTTCTCCCCGGCCCCATTGTCGCCGAAGCGGTCCGCTATCTGCGGGCACAGGGCATCCCCAACTTCGCCACCGGCGAGCGCGCGGTGGCCGCCCTGGCCCGCCTGGCGGACTACTACGCCCAGAGGGACGCGCGGGTTATCGGCCCCGGCGCGGAAGGGGCTGTCGCTCCGCTCGTAGTGAGCCACGAAGCGCCACGCGCCGAAGACGCTCGCGCCGAGGCGAAGCGGAGTGGCTCCCTCCCGGACTCCCTGCTGGAGCCGGACCTGATGGCCTGGCTGCGGGAGAACGGCATCCCCGTCCCGGAGTTCCGGACGGCCCGGAGCGCCGACGAAGCGGTGGCGGCGGCCCGGGCCATTGGCTACCCGGTGGTGATGAAGGTCGTCTCGCCGCAGATTCTGCACAAGTCCGAATGGGGCGGGGTCCTCCTGGGCATCGCCGACGACGGGGCCGTCCGCGCCGGTTTTGAGCGCCTGGCTCGGGTCGCGGCGGGGGTGGACTTCCGGGGCGTCGTCATCTACCCGCTCGTTCAGGGGGCGCAGGAGGTGCTGGTGGGGCTGTTTCGGGACCCGCAGTTCGGGCCGGTGGTGGCCTTTGGGGCCGGGGGCATCTACACCGAACTGCTGCGGGACGTGGCGCTGCGGGTGGCGCCGGTGGACCGGGCGGAGGCGGAGGGAATGGTCCGGGAGACCCGCGCGTATGCCCTGCTGGCGGGGGCCCGTGGCCGTCCCCCGGGCGACCTGGACGCGCTGGCGGACCTCATCGCGCAGGTCTCCTACCTCCCGTTCCTCTATCCAGAGATTGCCGAAATGGACCTGAACCCGGTCTTCGTCCTCCCCCAGGGCGTCCTGGTGGGCGACGTGCGGCTGATCCCGCAGAAGAATCACCATACCGCTGATTCTTCTGATTCTCCTGATTCTTCTGATTCTCCTGATTCTCCTGATTCTCCTGATTCTTCTGATTCCCTATGATCCGTTGCTACCCTATCCAGTTGCCGGTCTTTGAGGGGCCGCTGGACCTCCTGCTCCAGTTGATTGAGCGGGAGGAACTGGATATTACCGCCGTCTCGCTGGCCCAGGTGACGGACCAGTACCTGGCCATTGTGGAGGAGATGGGGCGGCGGAACAGCCTGGGGGACCTGACGGCGTTTCTGGTCGTGGCGGCGAAACTGGTGCTCATCAAGAGCCGGGTCCTGCTGCCGGGGTACCGGCCCCGGAGCGGCGAGGAGGACGAAGTCGCCGCCGACCTGATCCGGCAACTGGAGACGTACCGGGCCTACCGGGCCATCGCGGCGGAACTGGCGCGGCTGGAGGAGCGGGGCTGGCGGGCCTACGTGCGGGTGGCGCCGCCCGGCGAGGCCCGGTCAGGGGGCGCCGACCCGTCCGCCGTCCTCTACGGGGTCACGCTGGAGGACCTGCTGCGGGCCGCGCAGGAGGCGCTGCGGGCGCATCCGGCCCCGGCGGTGGAAACGGTCATCGCCCCGCCCCTGATCACGGTGGCCGAGCAAATCCAGCGCATTCAGGAGCAACTGGCCCGCGCGGGCCGAATCTGCTTCCAGGACCTCGTCCTGGAGTACACCGGACGGGCAGAAGTCGTCATCACCCTCCTGGCTGTGCTGGAACTGATCAAGCAGGCGCACATCCGGGTGCAGCAGGAGGGGTTATTCGGGCCCATTTTCATCTACCCCTACCTACAGGAGCAACCCCCTCTGGCCCCCAATCTCCCCGATGGCCAAATATGATTGTTGAGTCCTGCCAAACCGTTTCCTGGCCAGGGCAATTTCCCGCTGCAGGGCGGTGAGATTGCCGGCGGGGATGGTGCGCTCCCGGGGTGGCTGTCCCAGCCCGACAGTGAAACCCAGACGCCATTGTTTCTGGCCCAATTCAAAAGCCAGGTATAAGGTTGGGGAAGAGGTCGCTGGGTTCATCGCTCCACTCCTTTCCGCACGGGATAGGCTTTCACCATGAGTTTACCACAAGCGACCGCTTTCCGCTACTGCATAGTATCTCCCCTCTCCCGCTCGCCCTCGGCGGCAGGGGCCCTCATTCCTCTCCTGGCCCCTCCCCTCTCCCGCACAGCGGGAGAGGGGAGG
>JAPYWT010000298.1 GCA_028276215.1 Thermoflexus sp.
CCCCGCCGCACCCCCCCTTCAATCCTCCCTCTCCCCTGGCCGCAGGCCAAGGGGACAAAGGGGGGTGAGGGGCCAGGAAGATTTGGAGATCAGAAAGTGTCAACTAATTCTGAACCATCCCACCCTATCCCTTGCAAAATTCGCAAAACGGAGGTACAATTTTGTACGGCGGCTGTGCCGCCGTGCAAAATTTCCGCTTACCAATAGAAGCCTTCCCAGGGGAGCCCGGGAGAGCCGGGCTGAGAGGGCGTCCATGGGCGCATGCCCCCGACGCCGACCCTCTGAACCTGATCTGGGTCATGCCAGCGGAGGGAGGGGAAGCAGTTTGAGGAACACAGTCCGCCCCACCGCTGGTGGGGCGGACTTTTTTTCCCAAGAGGTCCAGATGAAAAGACGCGTGGTCATCTTCGCCAACGGGTCCCTGCCCGACCCCGGGCGGGTCCAGGCCCTGCTCCGGCCCGACGACATCCTCATCGGCGCCGACGGCGGCACCCATCATCTGTTGGGGCTGGGACTCCGGCCCCACGCGGTGGTGGGCGACCTGGATTCGCTCCCCCCTTCGCTGGTGGAGACCCTGCAGGCGCAGGGGACCGCCATCTACCGATACCCCCGGGATAAGGACGAAACCGACCTGGAACTGGCTCTGCGCCACGCATTGGCGTATCGCCCGCAGGCCATCCGGATCGTCGGCGCGCTGGGCCTGCGGCTGGACCAGACGCTGGCCAACGTGGCCCTGCTGGCCGCCCCCTGGCTGGAGGGAATAGACGTCCGGCTGGACGACGGCGTGGAGGAGGTCCTGCTGGTCCGCTCGGAGGCCACCATAGAGGGCATGCCCGGCGAGACGGTCTCCCTCATCCCCTGGGGGATGCCCGTGGAAGGGGTCACGACCGAGGGGCTGCGCTGGCCCCTGCGGGAGGAGACCCTCTACCCGGACCGGACGCGCGGCATCAGCAACGAACTGACGGGCCCCCAGGCCCACGTCTGCATCCGTTCAGGGTTGCTGATCGTTGTCCACCGAAGGAGTACGGAGTACGTAAAACGTAAAACGTAAAACGTGAAACGTGAAACGTGAAAGGAGGTACACCGATGAAAAGGACCCTCATTCCCCTGCTTCTCGGCTTGCTGGTGCTGACGGCCTGTGGCCCTCGCCAGCCGGCCACATTGACCGTGATGACCCACGATTCCTTCGCCGCCAGCGAGGAGGTCATCCGGGCCTTTGAACAGGAGAACAACGTCAAGGTCACCTTCCTGGCTTCCGGCGACACGGGTGCCGCGCTGAACAAGGCCATCCTCTCCAAAGACGCGCCCCTGGCGGACGTCTTCTACGGCGTGGACAACACCTTCCTCTCCCGCGCCCTTGAGGCAGGCATCTTTGAGCCCTACGAGTCGCCCGCACTGAAGGAAATCCCCGCCGAATTCCAGTTGGACCCGCAGCACCGCGCCCTGCCGGTGGACTACGGGGACGTCTGTATCAACTACGACAAGGCCTACTTCGCGCAGCACAACCTGCCCATCCCCCAGAGCCTGGAGGACCTGACCCGGCCGGAGTACCGGGGCCTGCTGGTGGTGGAGAACCCCGCCACCTCGTCGCCTGGACTGGCCTTCCTGCTGGCGACGGTCGCCCACTTCGGGGACCCGGGCTACCTGGACTTCTGGCGCGCGCTGCGGGAGAACGGCGTGGTGGTCGTCAACGACTGGGAGACGGCATACTACACGAATTTCAGCGGCTCCTCCGGCAAGGGGCCCCAGCCCATGGTCGTCTCCTACGGCTCCAGCCCGCCCGCCGAGGTTATCTTCGCCGAACAGCCGCTGGAAGAAGCCCCCACAGCCTCGCTGGTGGGCCCCGGGATGTGCTTTCGCCAGGTTGAGTTCGTCGGCGTCCTGAAAGGGACCAAACACCGCGCGCTGGCCCGCAAGTTCGTGGACTTCATGCTCAGCGTCCGCTTCCAGGAGGACATGCCGCTCCAGATGTTCGTCTTCCCGGTCAACCCGAACGCGAAACTGCCGGAAGCCTTTGTCCAGTACGCCCAGATTCCCGAACAACCAGCCCGACTGGACCCGGCGCTCATCGCGGCCAACCGGGAGAAGTGGATTCAGGCCTGGACGGAGACGGTGCTGAGATAACGGCGGTCGGCAGAATGGCAAACCCTCCACCCAAACGGAGAGCGGGAGAGGAAGCGGTCTCGCTCCTGGCGCTGCCCGCCACCCTCTTCCTGACGGTTTTCTTCGTCCTGCCGCTGGCGCGCATCCTGCTCTATGCACTGGACGGGCGCCTGCTCCTCCAGGCAGACACGTGGGGACGGGTTGGGCGCGCCCTGGGGTTCACCGTCTATCAGGCCGCCCTCTCCACTCTGCTGACACTGGTGGTGGGGGTGCCGCTGGCCCTCCTCTTCGCCCGCTACACATTCCCTGGCAAAACGCTCTGGCGGGCCTTGCTGGCCATTCCCTTTATGCTGCCGACGGTCGTCGTCGCGGCGGGCTTCAACGCGTTCCTGGGCGACCGGGGCTGGCTGAACCTGACCCTGATGCGGTGGCTGGGCCTGGGGGCACCGCCGGTCCGCTTCACCGGCACGCTGGTGGCCATCCTGGTCGCCCACATCTTCTACAATACCACCCTGGTGGTACGTCTGCTGGCGCACGCCCTGGAGCACCTGGATCCCCACCTGGAGCAGGCGGCGCGGGTGCTGGGAGCCGACGGCGGCAAAGTCCTCCGCCACATCACCCTGCCGCTCCTTCGGCCGTCGCTGCTGGCGGCCACCGCCCTGGTCTTCCTGTTTGACTTCACCAGTTTCGGGGTCATCCTGCTCCTGGGAGGCCCGACCTTCGCCACCCTGGAGGTGGAAATCTACATCCAGGGGATGCATCTCCTCAACCTCCCCCTGGCCGCTCTGCTTTCGGTGGTCCAACTGCTCTGTACCGTCGCTCTTTCCTTCCTGTACAGTCGCTTCCTGCCCCGTATCGTGACCCCCTTCTCGCTGCGTCCGGCAGAAGCGAACCTCCGCTCCCCGCGCCGTTGGGGGGAGAAACTCTTCCTGGCCGCTATGCTGGTTCTCCTGGTCGGCCTGTTCCTGGTTCCGATGGCCTCTGTCCCCTTTCGCTCGGTGGCGCGGCTGGAGGCCGCGCGCGGTGAACGGGGCGAGGTCCGCTACGGCCTGACCATTGACTACTACCGGGAACTCTTCCTGAATCGCCGCAGTTCCCTCTTCTACGTGCCGCCGCTGGCGGCTGCGCGCAATTCTCTTCTCTACGCCCTGGCGACTGTTCTGCTCTCCATGGCCCTGGGAACCCCCGCCGCCATCGCCCTGGCCCGTCGGGGGCAGGTCGTCCGGACGCTGGATGCACTCTTCATGCTTCCGCTGGGGGCGTCCGCAGTGACGCTGGGGCTGGGTTTTCTGATGGTGTTTCGGCGCGCGGTGACGTCTCCCTGGCTGGTGCCGCTGGCCCACACGCTCATCGCCCTCCCCCTGGTCATCCGCACCCTGCAGCCCGCGCTGGCCTCCATCCCGCCCCGGCTGCGGGAGGCCGCACGGGTCCTGGGCGCCTCCCCGTGGAGGGCCTGGTGGACGGTGGAGTGGCCCATCCTCTGGCGTGCCTCGCTGGCGGCAGCGACCTTCGCCTTCACCGTTTCCCTGGGCGAGTTCGGCGCCACCCTGCTCCTGGCCCGCCCCGAATACCCGACGCTCCCCATCGCCATTTACCGCTTCCTCTCCCAACCGGGTGGGCTGAACTACGGTCAGGCGATGGCGATGACGACCATCCTGATGGCCTTCACCAGCGGCGGCGTCCTGCTGATAGAGCGACTGCGTCTCCCCGGCGGCAGCCAGTTTTAAGGGACGAACAATGCTGGAAGTCATCAACATCCACAAAACCTACGAGGGTCAACCGCTGCTGGAAGGAATCTCCTTCACGGTCACACCCGGTGAGACCGTCTGCCTGCTGGGCCCCTCCGGGAGCGGAAAGTCCACCCTGCTCCGCATCATTGCTGGCCTGGAAGAGGCCGAAGAGGGTCGGGTATACTGGGAGAGGGAGGACATCACCGACGTCCCACCTCACCGGCGCCGGATGGGGATGGTGTTTCAGGACTACGCACTCTTCCCGCACCTGACCGTCGCGGAGAACGTGGCCTTCGGCCTGCGGATGCAGGGGTGGACTCCCCAGGACCAG
>JAPYWT010000079.1 GCA_028276215.1 Thermoflexus sp.
CCGGGGGTGGGGTGAGGGCGGCGAAGGCCGAGCCCTACAATTTTTACTTCCTTGTGCTTTGCCTCAGGGTATGCTACAATATCAGGGATAGGGGGCCGTCCACGAATAGGACACGAATGCACGAATCACGTTTCACGTTTCACGTTTCACGCTTCACGCTTCACGCTTCACGTTTCACGCCCCCTGTATCCTTGTTTCCTTGTATCCTTGTATCCTTCTACCCTATGAAACACTTCCTGCCCCTCCTCCTGACCCTGGCCCTGATCGCCGGGGGGCTGACGCCGGTGGCCGCTCAGCAGCCGACGGACCCGGCCGCCTCCCTGCTTTCCCGCATGCCGCCTGCGGCGCGCGTCGGGCAACTCTTCATCGTCACCTTCCCGGGCACCGACACGGCCGAGACCTCCGCCATTTACGACCTGATCGTCAACGAGCGCATCGGCGGGGTGCTGCTATCCCCCGATAACGGCAACATCCTCAACGAGGGGAACGCCCCCGCCCAGGTCGCGACCCTCACCAGCCAGTTACAGCGTCTGGCCTGGGATGCGGCCCAGATTCCCCTCCCCGTCTCCGAAGGGAAGACCGCGACCAGCCCGTACGTGCCCCTCTTTATCGCCGTCCGGCAGGGGGAGCGGACCGGGCTCCCGACCCTGCCCATCAGCGGCACCACCCCCCTCCCCTCCCCAATGGCGGTCGGCGCCACCTGGAATCCGGCCCACGCGGAGGCGGTGGGACAGATCGTGGGGAAAGAACTCCACGCACTGGGAATCAACCTGTTCCTGGGCCCCATGCTGGACGTGGTGGATACCCCCCGGCCCGGCAGCGCCGCCGACCTGGGCACCGCCTCCTTCGGCGGCGACCCCTTCTGGGTGGGACAAATGGGCAAGGCGTACATCCGGGGCATCCACACCGGCAGCAACGGCCGGGTGGCCGTCGTCCCCGGCCACTTCCCCGGACTGGGCGCGGCCGACCGCCCCCTCTCCGAGGAAGTCTCCACCGTCCAGAAGTCCCTGGAACAACTCAAGCAGATAGAACTGGCCCCCTTCCTGGCCGCCACAGGCAGCGGCGAAGCGCTGGAGCACCCGGACGGCCTCCTGGTGGCCCCCATCCGCTACCGGGGGTTCCTGGGCAACCTCTACGCCTCCACCAAACCGGTCACCTTTGACCCTCAGGCGCTGCAATCCCTGCTGGCCCTCCCGGAAGTGGCCCCCTGGCGGGAGACCGGGGGGGTCGCCGTCGCCGACGAACTGGGCGTGCGCGCCATCCGCCGGTTCTACGACCCATCGGAGCAGAAATTCAACCCCCTGCGGGTGGCTCAGGAAGCGTTCCTGGCGGGCAATGACCTGCTGATCCTCTCCCACTTCGCCGCCGGGGACGACTGGGACTCCCACATCGCCAACGTGAAAGCGACGCTGGCCTTCTTCCGGGAAAAGTACGCCTCCGACCCCTCCTTCCAGGCCCGGGTGGACGAGGCCGTGCTGCGCATCCTCCGGCTGAAATTGCGCCTCTACGGCTCCCCCTTCACCCTCGGCGCCACCCAGCGGGATGCGGACGCCGTGGCGGACAAAGTGGGCCATTTCGGGGAGACGGTCGCTCCCATCGCCCGCGCCGCCGTCACCCTGCTCTCCCCGCCCACGCCGGACCTGCTCCCCGACCCCCCGACGCCGGACGAGCGCATCGTCATCTTCACCGACGACCGGCAGGTTATCCCCTGTGCCGGTTGCGCGCCGGTGCCCGTGCTCTCCCCCACCGCGCTGGCGGAGACCATGGTCCGCCTCTACGGCCCCCAGGCCACGGGGCAGATTTCGCCCCAGCGGGTTCAGAGTTTCACCTTCAGCGAACTGCTGAACATGCTCAACACCCCGCCCCCCACCCCGACCCCGGAGTCCACCCCCGCGCCTCAGCCGGTGGCTACCGCGCTGGAGCGGGCCCACTGGGTCATCTTCGCCATGCTGGACGCCGGGGACCGCGCGTCCCCCTCTGGGGCAGTCCGTCGCTTCCTCTCCGAGCGGGCCGACGCCCTGCGGGGCAAAAAAGTCGTCGTCTTCGCCTTCGGCGCGCCCTACTACCTGGACACGACGGAAATCGCCAAACTCTCCGCCTACTTCGGCGTCTACAGCCCCATCCCGTCGTCCGTAGAGGCCGCCGTCCGCGCCCTCTTCACCGAATTCCCCTTCACGGGCGCGTCCCCGGTGACCGTTCCCGGCATCAACTACAACCTCAGCGTGCAGACCCAGCCGGACCCGGGCCAGGTCATCCAGGTCCTCATCGGCAGCGAGGGGACGGGCGGGACGCCGGAGCCTCCGGTCATCTATCAGGGCGACACCCTCCGCCTGCGGACGGGGGTCATCGTGGACCGAAACGGCCACCCTGTGCCGGACGGGACGCTGGTGGAGTTTATCTTCACGTACCCTCAGGAGGGGCTGGAGCGGACGGTGCAGGCCACGACCCGGGGTGGCGTGGCCGAGGCTATGGTGACGCTGGACCGGACGGGGCAACTGCAGATTTCCGTACGCGCGGAGCCCGTGCCGCGCGCGGTGCGGCTGGAAATGGACATCCGGGCGGGGGAACCGGCCGTCATCATCCCCATCACTCCCACGCCCAGCCCGGAGCCGCCCCCCACGCCCAGCCCGGCCCCCTCCCCCACCCCCGAGGTGACGCCGACGCCGGAGATCACGGCCCCGGTGCGGCCTTCAGACCGGGCGCGCGGCTCCGACCTGATTCAGGGGATACTGATCGCGCTGGTCGCGGCCGCGATCGGTTACGGCACACTCTGGAAACGGGGGCAGAGTCTCTCCAGCGCCATGCGGGGAAGCCTTCGGGTATTCATCGGGGGACTGGTGGGCTACCTGCTCTTCCTGGTCCTGGTCGGCATCGGGCAACTCCGGCCTCTGGGGGATGTGGGGGCCTCTGTCCTGACCGGTGCAGGGGCGGCGGTCCCGCTGGCCATCGCCCTCCTCCCGCGAAAACGCACACCGTAACGGCCAACCCCCGCCCTCTAACGGGTGCGTCCCACGATTGTAGGACAACTGCTCGCAGTTGTCCTACAAAGCGGCCATGCCCGACGAAATTGGGACACACCCCCTCTAACGGGCTACCGGCTGACCCCTGACCCCTGTCTATATCACCAGTGTCAGGAGAACGGCCAGCAGCAGGAGACCTGCGGCCAGCAGGACCCACCCCCGGTTCTCCTCCAGCGCCCGCTCCCACTCCCGACCCGGAGGCACCCAGACTGCCAGCGCGTCGGAGAAAGAGGTGTCGGTCAGCATCTGCCGGAACACCTCCACGGTGGGGGGACGGTCGTCGGGGTGCATGGCCATGGCGGCCAGAATGGCCCGCTCGGTCGTCGGGGAGATGCGCGGGTTCAGCGCCCGGGGCGGCGCCAGCGACTCCGGCCGCAGGAACCGCTCCCGGGCGTCGGCGGGAGGGTGACCGGTCAGCAGATGATAGAGGGTCGCTCCGAGGGCATAAACGTCGGACCGGGGGTCGGTATGTCCGGTATCCCCCCCGTACTGCTCCAGCGGGGTATACGCAATCGTCCCCCGCCCCTGGAGGACGGTGATGGTCCGGGTGTCGTCGGGGGTCAGCAACTTCACCAGCCCGAAGTCCACCAGTTTGATCAATCCCCCGGCCGTCTCTTTGATGTTGGACGGCTTGATGTCCCGGTGGAGGATAGGGGGGTCCTGGCTGTGGAGGTAAGAGAGGGCATCGCATAACTGCATCGCCCACCCCAGCACCCGCGCTTCCTCCAGCATCTGGCCCGCGCGCTGCGCCTCTTCCAGGACCTGTCGGAGGTCCGGCCCGGCGACGTAGTCCATCACCAGATACTCCCGCCCCTCCTCGGTGAAGTAATCGGAGACTTTGGGCAGGTTGGGGTGGTCCAATCGGGCCAGCACGCTGGCCTCGCGGTAGAACTGTTGCTGGGCCTGGGCCTGCAGTTCGGGGGGGAGGTCGGGGTCCGTGAGAATCTCCTTGATCGCGCAGACACGGCCTTCCAGCCGCAGGTCGGCGGCGCGATAGACCGCCCCCATTCCCCCCTGACCGATGCAGGCGAGAACGCGGTAGCGCCCGTGCAGGACAGTACCGGGAACCAGCAGTCGCGGCACGCTCTCTTCTCCTCCGGTGGATATGATAAACCAGAATGAGTTTCTGTCAAGCCGCAGCCGTATCTTTTGAGCCTCCCCGGTGTTATCCTTCTATGAAGCATCATTTCCCCCTGTAGCGCAGGATTTATCCTGCATCAGACAGGATGAATCCTGTGCTACAGGCCTGGACGGTTTTTCATCATCCCCTGCATCGGAGGAGGTATCATGAGCACGCAATCCATCGCCGTTGTGACCGATAGCACCGCCTATCTGCCCCCGGACGTGCGGGAACGGTTGGGCATTCCCGTGATTCCCCTCAACGTCCTCTGGGGGGAAGAAGTCCTGAAGGACGGAGTGGATATTGACCCGCCCACCTTTTACCGACGCCTCCAGACGGCCAAAGTGATGCCCACCACCTCCCAGCCGTCGGCGGGGGAATTCGTGGAGTTCTTCCGCCGGGTGGCGAAGGAGAAGGGGACAGACACCATCGTGGGGGCCTACATCTCCTCCCAACTGAGCGGGACCGTCGCCTCTGCGGAGGCGGCAAAGAAGTTGCTCCCCGAACTCCGCATTGAGATCATAGACTCCCGCTCCACGTCTATGGGGCTGGGCTTTCAGGTCATGGCGGCGGCGGAGGCCGCGCGGGCGGGTGCCTCTGTAGAGGAGGTCGTGGCGGCCGCCGAGCGGGTGCGGGAGCGCCTGTACATCCTCTTCATGGTGGACACCCTGGAATTCCTCCACCGGGGCGGGCGCATCGGAGGGGGAAAACGGTTCCTGGGGACGGCCCTCCAGATCAAGCCCATTCTGGGACTGGACGGGGCCATTGAGGGCATAGAGCAGGTGCGGACGAAGAAAAAGGCACTGGCCCGGATGCTGGAACTGATGCGGGAACGGGCCGGGAACTCCCCCGTCTTCCGGGCCGCTGTCGTCCACGCCAACGTGCCGGAAGACGCTCAGGCGCTGGCAGAAGAAGTAAAGGCCCAACTGAAGCCGGAGGAGGTCTACGTCGCGGAGGTTAGCCCGGTGATCGGCACACATACGGGACCGGGGACGCTGGGGATTTGTATTGTCACCCGGTAGGGCCTGGACGCCGCACGGGCTTCCCTCAGCAGGCGCCCCCTCTCCTCCAGGGGCGCCTGCTTTTTGTTAAAAAACCACAAAGGACACGAAGGGCACAAAGGATACAGAATGTTTTTCTCCTTGTCTACTTGTATCCCTTGTATCCTTGCATCCCTCCACCTGACTTTTCCTTCCGCCCAAAATCGGTTATACTTTCCCCCACATCCAACTTTCGTGTCTTTCGCGCCTTTCGCGCCTTTCGTGAATTTCGTGCCTGAGGAGACCATCGTGCCGCTTACCTACACCGTCTTTGACCTGGACGAAACCCTCTACCCAACCAGTGCCGGGCTGATGCAGGACGTGGCCCGGCGGATCACCCGGTGGCTTGAGCATCATCTGGGCATGGACCCCGAGGAGGCCTCCCGCCTGCGGGAGGTCTATATCCACCGCTACGGGACCACCCTGGGGGGTCTGCTGGCCGAACGCGCCAGGGAGGTGGACGTGGAGGACTACCTGGCCTTCGTCCACGACGTCCCGGTGGAGGCCTACCTCCGGCCCGACCCGGCCCTGCGGGCCATGCTGACGGCGATTCCCCTTCGCCGCGTCGTCTTCACCAACTCCACCGTGGAGCACGCCGCGCGGGTGCTGAATGCCCTGGGCATCGCCGACCTCTTTGAGCGCGTCGTGGACATCCGCGCCCTGAACTTCATCCACAAGCCCCGCCTGGAGGCCTACGAGCGCCTGCTGGCCCTGCTGGACGCGCCGGGCCCGGCCTGCATCCTGATAGACGACCGCGCCGTCAACCTGCAACCCGCCAAACAACTCGGGATGACGACTGTTCTGGTGGACGGAGAGCCCCAGGACGGGGCGGACTTTGTAGTATCCAGCGTGCTGGAGGTCGGCCCGCTGATCCAGCGTCTATTGGCACAAGAGGGATAGTTAGGATTTTGCGGCGGCCTATGGCCGCCGCACGTACCTGGGGAGGTAAGGTGGAGCCCTGCTGCCAGAGACGAACGGAGGGTCTGCTTCCTCTGGTTGGGGGATGATGCTCATCATCCCCCAATTTCCACATCTACCTGGACAATCTCCGTCCCCGGCGGCGGCAGGGGCACGACGTCCCCCTCTACCGGCGCCCCGTCCACCCGCAGGGAGACCCGGTTCCCCGGCCCGACCCGCCGCACCGTGATGTGATACGTCACCCCGCGGAAGACCCGCCGGGCCGTGAACCCCATCCAGCCACGCGGAATGACCGGAGCGACCCGCAGCCCCCCGAACGTGGGCCGGATGCCCAGAATGTGCTGGGTGACGGCGACGTAGTTCCACGCCGCGGTGCCCGTCAGCCAGGAGTTCTTCGCCTCCCCGAACGTCGGCGCATCCCGCCCGGCGATCATCTGGGCATAGACGTACGGCTCGCAGCGGTGAACCTCGCTGATGGCCTCCCGCGCCGACGGGTTGATGCGCCGATAGTAGTCGTAGGCCTGGTCGCCGTTCCCCACCACCGTCTCGGCGATCATCACCCAGGGGTTGGTGTGGCAGAAGACGGAGCCGTTCTCCTTGTAGCCGGGCGGGTAGGACGAAATCTCCCCCAGGTGGACGTGGTAGCGGGTGTAGGCTGGCTGATGCAGCAGAATGCCGTGGGGCGTGCTCAGATGCTCCCGGACCGACTCCAGCGCCCGCCGGGCCCGTCCGTCCTCCAGGCCGATGCCGGCCATGACGCACATCCCCTGCGGCTCAATGAAAATCCGCCCCTCGGAGCATTCCCGCGAGCCGACTTTCCCCCCGAAGGCATCGTAGGCGCGCAGGAACCACTCCCCGTCCCAGCCGTGCTCCAGCACCCGGCGGGCCATCTCGTCCGCCGCCGCCTCGTAGCGGCGGGCCTCCTCTTCCAGGCCGCGCCAGCGGGCAATCCCGGCCATCTCCCGCGCCGCCAGCACAAACAGCCCGCCCAGGAAGACCGACTCCGCCACCGTCCCGTCCCGCTTCAGCGGCGCCGTCTGGAACGATTCCCCCGGCTCCTCCGAGAAGATGTTCAGGTTCAGGCAGTCGTTCCAGTCCGCGCGGCCGATGAGGGGGAGCCCATGCGGCCCCAGCCGCTCCAGCGTGTAGCGGATGCTCCGCTCCAGATGCCCGTACAGGGGCTCCTCCGTGCCGGGCCGGTTGTCGTAGGGGACGGGTTCGTCCAGGATGCTCCCGTCGCCCGTCTCCTTCAGGTACGCCGCCGTGCTCAGCACCAGCCATAGGGGGTCATCGTTGAAACCGCTGCCGATGGCGTCGTTCCCCCGCTTCGTCAGCGGCTGGTACTGGTGGTACGCGCCGCCCGTCTCCAACTGGGTCGCCGCCAGGTCCAGGATGCGCTGCCGGGCCCGCTCCGGGACCATCGCCACCGCCCCTAACAGGTCCTGGTTGGAATCCCGGAACCCGATGCCCCGCCCGATGCCGGACTCAAAGTACGAGGCCGAGCGGGCCAGGTTGAAGGTGTTCATGCACTGGTACGGGTTCCAGATGTTGACCATTCGGTTCGTGTGGGGGTCGGGGGTCTCCACCTGGAGCGTGCTCAGGAGACGGTCCCAGTGGGCCTGGAGCGCCTCAAAGGCCGCCTCCACCTGGGCCGGGTCCAGATACCGGGCGATGACGGGACGGACCGTCCGCTTGTTGATCCGCTGCGAATCGGGCGGGTCAAACTTCTCCCCCGGCGGATTCTCGTGGTAGCCCAGGAGGAAGACCACCTGCCGACTCTCCCCCGGCGCCAGGTGGAGACGGATATGGTGGGAGCCGATGGGGGCCCAGCCGTGGGCGACGGAGTTGAAGGACTGGCCCCGTTCCACCGCCAGCGGGCGGTCCCAGCCCCGGTACGGCCCCAGGAAGGCATCCCGTTGCGTGTCAAAGCCCGCCAGCGGTTCGGAACAGGCGAAGAAGGCGAAGTGGTTGCGGCGCTCCCGGTACTCCGTCTTGTGGTAGATGACCCCGTCCTCCACCTCCACCTCGCCGGTGCTGAAATTGCGCTGGAAGTTGGTGGCGTCGTCCCAGGCGTCCCAGAGGCAGAACTCCACCGCCGAGAAGACGGAGAGGGCCAGAGGCCGGTCGCGCTGGTTGGTCACCGTCAACTGCCAGATTTCCAGGTTCGCCCCCAGAGGGACGAAGTAGCGGGTCTGCGCGGCGACGCCCTGGCAGGTGGAGCCGATAATGGTGTAGCCCAGGCCGTGCCGGCAGAAGTACTCTTCCGCCTCGTGCCGGGTCGGCTGCCAGGACGGGGACCAGAACCGGCCGGTCTCGTCGTCCCGCAGGTAGAGGTAGCGCCCGCCGGTATCGGGGGGGACGTTGTTGTAGCGGTAGCGGGTCAGGCGGCGCAGGCGGGCGTCCCGGTAGAAACAATAGCCCCCGGCGGTGTTGGAGATGATGCCGAAGAAGTCCTCGCAGCCCAGGTAGTTGATCCAGGGGAGCGGGGTATCGGGACGGGTGATGACGTACTCCCGGCGCCCGTCGTCAAAATAGCCAAATTCCACGTTGCCTCCTCCGGGTTGGGAGCGCTCCCAAATACGGACATTCACGTTTCACGTTTCACGTTTCACGTTTTACGTTTCACGTTTCACGTTTTACGTTTCACGTTTCAC
>JAPYWT010000080.1 GCA_028276215.1 Thermoflexus sp.
AGGTGGGAACGCCGCCCGCGCAGGGTTTGTGCCGGGGCAGGCGCTCTTTTTCCAGGACCAGCACCCGCTGGCCCGCCGCGCCCAGGTGGAAGGCCGCCGTGGCGCCCGCCGGCCCCGCACCGACCACAATCACGTCGTATTCCCGCCCCGTCACCGCCAGATGTTTTCGTACGGGTGCTCGCCCCGCAGCGTCCGCCCCTCCAGGAAGCGGACCGGCGAGAAGACGGTGATGTCCACGGTCCGGGGGGCGCCGTCCAGCATCCACTCCGAAAGGCACAGCCCTACCGCCGGGGCAATCTTGAAGCCGGTGCCGCTGAAACCGCAGTCCAGCCAGAACCCCTCCGGGCCCAGCGGGCCGATGGCCGGATGCTGGTCCGGGGTGATGCCGTCGTAGCCGACCTGCGCCGAATGGACGCCGCCGTGCATCATCATCGGGATGCGCCGACAGATGCGCTCCCCCGCCCGTTCCACAAAATCCGGGCGGACGTACTCGTCGTCGGCGGGGGGCAGGCCCAGGAGATTGCCGTCCTCCAGTCCCACCAGCGTCAGCCCGCCGGTCTCCGGGCGGAAGTACATGGAGTTGGGGAAGTCTATCACGGTGGGGTGGGGGAGGATGTCGGGCGGGCGATGGGCGTACATCGTCTCGTGCCGCCAGGTGCTCAGCGGCAGGTCCAGGCCGACCATGTGGCAGACCTCGCGCGCCCAGGCGCCGGCCGCGTTGACCACCACCGGGGCGGAGAACTCCCCCTTCGGGGTGACCACGCCGGTCACCCGCCCGGCCTGCACCCGGATGCCGGTCACGGGGCAATCCTGCATCAGGACGGCGCCGCGCGCCCGGGCCGCGTTCATCAAACTCTGAGCGGTGGAGGTGGGGTCCGCGTAGCCCGATTCCGGCTCGTACGCGGCCAGATCAAAGTCGTCGGTGGCGAAGGCCGGGGCCAGCCGCTTCACGTCGTCGGCGGTGACCAGCAGAGAGGGGATGCCGATGCGCTGGTGCATGCGGACGTTGGCCTGGAGCGCGTCGGCGTGCTCCCGCTCCACAATCTGGATGAAGCCGGTGCGGGTGAACCCGCAGTCGGGGCTCTCGCCGATGCGCCGGGCCCAGTCCCGGAAGTACCCGAAGGACACCCATGCCAGGCGGGCCTCGGCCTCCAGGTCGTAGTGCATCCGCACCAGCCCGCTGGAGCGCCCGGTGGCCCCGGCGGCCAGGAACTTCCGCTCCAGGACGGCGACCCGGACGCCGCGCCCGGCCAGGTGGAAGGCCAGACTGGCGCCGTGGATGCCGCCGCCGATGATGATGACGTCGTACGTGGGGTTCATAGAGGGACCTCCTGAGGGGAAACCTGGATGGCACCGAAGGGGCAGACGGGGACACAGGCCAGACAGCCGTAGCAGCGGTTGCCGTCCACCCACGGCGGCTCGCCGGGGTCCACGGCCCGCAGCGCCTTGCTCCGGCAGACTTCCCGGGCCAGACACCGCCGGCAGGCCCGGCAGATGTCCACCGCGACCTGCGGAATTCGGGGTGGCAACGGATGGTCGGGCATGGCAGGTTACAACAAGATGTAGGGCAACTGCGAGCAGTTGCCCTACTGTTGTTCCTGGTTATTTTGCGGATACATCTCCAGATACTTCTCCACCTCCATCGCGGCGACCGCGCCGGTGCCGGCCGCGACCACCAACTGGCGGTAGAGGGGGTCCTGGATGTCCCCGGCGGCGTAGACTCCCGGAACGCTGGTCCGCTGGCGCCGGTCGGTGACGATGTAGCCGTGCTCATCCAGTTCCAGTTGGCCCCGGAACAGTTCCGTCTGGGGCTCCATTCCGATGTAGATGAAGACGCCGTCGGCCTCAATGACCGAGGTCTCGCCGGTCTTCAGGTTGCGGACCCGGACGCCCGTCACCGTCTTATCGCCCAGAATCTCCTCCACCGCCGAGTTCCAGACGAAGCGCATCTTGGGGTTGGCGAAAGCCCGCTCCTGGTGGATTTGCGTCGCCCGCAGTTGGTCCCGCCGGTGGACGAGGATCACTTCCCGGGCGAAGCGGGTCAGGTAGAGGGCCTCGGTGACGGCGCTGTCGCCGCCGCCGACGACCACCACCCGCTTGTCCCGGTAGAAGAAGCCGTCACAGGTGGCGCAGGCGGAGACGCCGCGGCCGAAGAAGCGGTCTTCTCCGGGCACGCCCAGGCGTCGGGGTACGGCCCCCATCGCGATGATGAGGGTGTGGGCCCGGTAGGTCGCCATATCCGTCCGGACGACGAAGGGCCGGACGGAGAGGTCCACCCCCGTGACGGTGTCGTGGACGAGGTGCACTCCGAACCGTTCCGCCTGGGCGACGAAGCGCCGGGCCAGGTCCGGACCGTCTATCCCTTCCGGGAAGCCGGGGAAGTTTTCCACCATGTCAGTGTTGGCGGGCTGACCCCCGGGGAGGGGGCCGACGACCACCAGCGTGTGGATGCGGGCCCGGCCGGCGTAGATGGCCGCGGTCAGGCCGGCAGGCCCGCCGCCCAGGATGATCAGGTCGTACACCTCATCGGACGGTCGGGCCTCCGGCTGGGACGGTGCCAGTTTAAAATCCAGCATATCCTCACGCCTCACGCTTCACGTTTTACGTTTCACGTTTTACGTTTTACGTTTCACGTTTTACGTTTTACGCTTTACGCTTCACGCCTTCAGCGCTTCCTGCAACTTCGCCACCACGTGGGACTCGGGCGCTGCGCCTTCAATGTGCACCGTCTCGTTGATGACCGTGCGCGGCACGCCCATGACCTGGTACTTGACGGCCAGGTGGGGGAACTCCATTGCTTCCACCATATCCGCCCGGATCAGCGGGCTGGCGATGGCCAGTTGGTGGGCCAGCATCACCGCCTGCGGGCAGTACGGGCACGTCGGCGTGACGAAGACCTGGATGTGCACCGGCTTCTGGATTCCCGCCACTACCCGGAGAGTGGCGTCGCTCAGTTCCGGCTTCCCCGCCGCCACGCTCTGGATGGCGTGGAGGAACGAGGCGAACTCGTAGCCGGAGGGGATGCCGTAGAAGCGCACCCCGTAGTCCTGTGCGCCGATGACGGCGATGGCCGGGATTTTGTCAATTCCCAGTTCCTCCGCCTTCGCCCGGTCGGCCTGGAAGTCGTAGATTTCGGCCGTGATCCGGTCGGAGAGTTCGGCCACTTCCTCCACCAGTTGGCGGGTCTCGGTGCAGTATTCGCACTCAAACTCCTGGGTGAACATGACCAGCCGCACCGGACCAGGCAGGTCGGCCAGGATTTTGGAGACCTCCTGACGGATTTCGTCGTTCAGCAAGGGCATGACATACCTCCTTAAAAAGATGCAAGATTGCAGGATGCAGGAAAAAGATACAAGATTGCAGGATGCAGGATAGGTCAGGCGAAGAGGCTGACGGCGCGGATGAGGGCCTCGGCCATTTCGGCGGGCGACCCCTCGGCCGACTGGATGCACTCCAGCGCGTAGGAGCGCATGACCTGGATGCTGGCCTGCTGGACAGCGGCCCGGATGGCCGCCAGTTGCTGGAGCACTTCCTGGCAGTCCCGGCCGTCCTCTATCATGCGGGCCACGCCCCGCGCCTGGCCCTCAATCCGGCGCAGCCGCCGGATCAGGTCCGCTTTGACTTGTGGGTCCTGGATGGCCATATCACTCCCGGGGAGCACCCGGCTCCCCCAACTCACGAGACCCCTCAGAGGGACCCTCCGGTGGAGCAGGAGGCACCGGAGGACGCCCGACCGCTGCCCCCGGTCAGGCCGGCGAAGAGGGAGACCGCTTTCTCCACTTCGGTGTTGCCGCAGCGGGGGCAGACCACCTCCGTCTGGGCGCTGATGGACCGCACAAATTTCTCAAACCGTTCACCACACTTGGGACATCGGTATTCGTAAATCGGCATTTTCTCCTCCCAACCTTGAGTCTCCTGCAAAAAGGTCATTTCACCGCCGAGACGCAGAGTACGCAGAGATTATACTGATGTAGAACTCTGCGCTCTCGGCGTCTCTGCGGTGAGTTTTTGCAGTGAAGTCAACCTTTCTTTCGCCTTTTCTGGGGCAGGGGCAAGCCCTGCCCCTACACGGTTGCCCCCGTATGGCCAGACGCGAACGTCATTGCGCCGCGCGCTGTTGTATACCCTACTGGGGTAGAGTATACCACAGGAGGCGCCATTTGTCAAGGGACGACGTATGTGTCCACCACCGCCCCTTCGGCGTCCCGCAGGGTGAGCAGTTCCCCCGATTGCCAGGCCGGGGCGGCGCGGTTCCAGAAGAGGTCGGTCGGGGTGGATACGCCGGGGCCAGAGTGGAGGGTGACCTCTCCCCCCGGGAAGAGGACCAGGCGGGGGAAGGTGAAGCGGTCGCCCCCGGCATCGGAGAGGGTCCAGCCTTCCAGCGAGACGGCGCCCCCGCGATTGCGGATGCGGACGCTCTCGCGCGCCAGGTCCCCCGCGCCCAGCACTCCGGCAATCTCCACCAGCGGCGGGCCCGAGGGGGTCAGCGCCGGCAGGGCGGGCCGCTGGAGGGGCGTGGGGGTGGGGCCGCTCGTGGGGGGCGGTGGGGGTGGGGGGCTCCCGACAGGGGGCGGAGTCACCAGCACTCCGGGGATGATCAGCACCTGCCCCACCTGGATGAGGTTGGGGTCCTGGATGTGGTTGACGGCGATCAGTTCTTCCAGCGGGACACCGTAGGCCCGGGCGATGCCCGCCAGGGTCTCCCCGGGCTGGACGGTGTGGAGGAGCGGGCTGGGGGTGGGGGAGGGTGGGGGGACGGTGGGCATCATGGTCGCCGTCGGCGATGGTGTCCAGGTCGCCGGGGGGAGGGGCGTGGCAACGGGCCCCGGCGACGGTTCCCGGCCCAGCAGAACAAGCAGCAGACCAGCCACCGCTGAGAGAAGGATCAGGAGGATTGCGAGTTGGGTACTGCTACGGGTGGACCGCATAGGACTCCGTGTTGGGGTTCCGTTATCCCAGCAGGCCCAGCCAGCCGGCCACCGTCGCGCCGAGGCCGGACATGTTCAGGGCGATGGGGAGCAGGAGCAACCCCATGCAGTTCATCCGCCGGGCGCCCCAGAGGACGGGGATGAGCCCGATGCCGGTGGCGACGGCGCAGATGGTCAGGCTCCCCAGCGCGGCCCGCAGCGCCGCCGCCCCGTCCCCACTCCCCACGTACTCCCCCAGCGCGGGCACTCCCATAACCACCCCAATCAGGATGACCAGCACAACCCGGCTGACGGAGCGGTAGTCCACCTTCTCCATTGCCCGGATGACCCCGCGCGCCAGCAGCAGGAGCAGGAAGTAGGAGAGGACGCCGGTCAGCAGGACGGCGGCCACCGCGATGTAGTAGGCCCGGGGGGTGTACGAGCGCCAGAGGGTGCTCAGCATCCAGGCCATGCCCCCGCGCGTCAGGTAGAGGCCGGGGACGAAGAAGAGCAGGAAGCCGCCGACGTAGTAGACCACTTTGGACGCGCCCTGGGAGATGATGAACAGCCGGTCGTCCCGTTGCGCGGTGGCATGTCCGGCGATGAGGCCGCCGATGCCCCCCGTCACCACCGGGAAGAAGGCGGCAAAGAGCCCGCCCAGCGTCCCGGCGAAGACCCCCCGTCCGATCAGCCCCGGCGTGGCGTCCACATCGCGGGCGATGTGCTGGGACGGCAACTCCACCCGCGCCAGCAGGTTCTGCAGCACCCAGGGGACGGCGAAGAGCCCCACGAAGGCGGGGAGGAGGTTCTGGTAGGCCGCGTAGACCGGGAGGAGGGAGCGGTACATCAGGACGAAGCCCAGCAGGCCGGAGAGGAGGAAGGTCGCCAGCCCCGCGACCAGGTTGCGCCAGCCGTCCCACCAGCGCCGCCACCCGGCGGGGGCCCGGTCGCTCCCTTTGGGCCATTCCGAGAGCACCATAAAGGCGATGACCGTCCACAGAATCCAGTGCAGGTGTTGCTGAATGACGGCCCGCAGGGTCGGGAAGAGGCGCGGGGCCAGAGGCGTCAGCAGGAGGAGAGCGGCGATGCCGCCCAGACTCCCGATGCCGGTGAGGGCCACTGCCTCGTACCCCCGCCCCTGCATCAGGTACTTCTGCCCCGGCAGGACGATGAAGACCATAGATTCGTCCGGGGCGGAGAAGAAGATGCTGGGGATGGTGTTGAGGATGGCGTAGGAGGTGATCATCCCCAGGAAGAGCATGGCCATGTGCTCCGGGGGCAGGAGCGGCCCCAGGGCTGCCGTCCCCAGGACCAGCAGGCCGGCGACGTTGTAGATGTGGAGCGCGGGCAGCAGCGCCAGCGGCGCGGCCACCAGCGCCCCGATGACGGCGAACATCAAATCGCGGAGGATGTCCATACCGAATTCCCGGTAATTATTACCACAAAAGGCACGAAGTACTCACAAAGGACACAAAGTTTAGGGGGTAGTGATCAGGGGTTAGGGGGTAGAAAAATAGGCTGACCCCTGACGGCGAAAATTCTTTCGTGCCCTTTGTGTGGCCTTTGTGTCCTTTGTGGTTTTTATACGTACTACCGGACCACCACATCGTACGGCAATACCGGAATCACTTCCAGCGTCCCCCTGTAGATTTTGACTTCTCCCACCACCTGTACCGGCGTGCCGGGGGTATCCAGCCGTTCCCGGTTCGGGATTCGGTCGTAGATGTTCGGCCAGAGGAGAACCAGCATCTCACCGCTCCCGTCGTTGACGAAGAGCCGTACATTGGACTCGCTCTTCTCTATGCGGGCGACTGTCCCCTCTATCATCACCCGCTGGCCCTGGTCGGCAGCGGTGATAGAGGCAATCTGGTGCGCCGGGGCCGACGGGGCGGCGGCCTGGAGGGCCTTCACCTGTCGCCCCCACTGCGGCGCGATCTGCAACTGCCCCTCGTAGGTCTGCACGGTGCCGGTGGCCCGCACCCGGGCGCCGAGGTTGATTTTCCGCGCGTCCCGGCAGTCATCGTAGACGTTGAGCCACATCAGCAGGACGACCTGCCCGGTGCCGTCGTCCAGGGTGAACTTGAACCCTTTGGAGAAGGACGCGACGGCGACCACCCGGCCCTCTACCGTCACTTCCTGGCCCGTTCGCTCCGCCAGTCCTCCGATGGGGACGGTGGGGATGGGCGTGGGGGTGGGCGGGGCCGGGGTGGGGGAGGGTTCCGGCGTGGGAGAAGGCAGTGCCGTCGGGCTGGGGCGGGGCGTCGGCGTGAGTGTAGGCGTCGGCGGGATGGGGGTGGGGGAGGGCGCCACAGTCGGCGTCGCCGGCGGGCGGGTGGGCGGCAAACTGAGCGGCGTGGGCGTCGGCGACGGCCCCCCGCAACTGACCAGGACCGGGATGAGGCAGAGTACCAGGAGCATCCAGTATAGCCAGCGTTGTCCGGACATCAAGGACCTCCCGAAGAGTTGCTCACACAAAGACACAGATTTCTCACACAAAGACACAGAGACACTGTCCTTTCGTGCAAAATGAAAGGCCAAAAACCGAATTTGTGGTATACTCCGCTGTATGGCCGAGGAACTCACCTTAACTCACGAGCGAGTTGATGACATTCCCCTGCTGATCGGGCTGGCGCAGAAATTGCACCTTCCCGAAGTTCTGGACCGTCACCTGGGCAACCACGGCAACCACCAGGGACTGAGTAACGGCTGGCTGGCAACCGTCTGGCTGGCCTATATTCTCTCGGAAAGCGACCACCGCAAGTCCAGCGTGGAAGAGTGGGCCTGGCAGCATCGCCAGATGCTGGAACGGCTGCTGGGGCAACCCATTCGCCGCACCGAATTCAATGATGACCGGCTGGGAATCGTCCTGCACCGCCTGAGCCAGCAAGCCGCCTGGGAAGCCCTGGAGGACGACCTGTGGCAGGCAACGGTGGACGTCTACGACCTGGAAGTGACCAGCGTTCGCCTGGACAGCACCACCACGTATGGTTACCATACCCTGACAGAAGACGGGGTGATGCAGTACGGGCACAGTAAAGACCACCGTCCCGACCTGCCCCAGTTGAAATTGATGGCCGCCGCAGCCGAGCCGTCGGGCCACTTGCTGGCCTGCGACGTCCACCCCGGTCAGGCCGCCGACGACCCATTGTACCGCCCCCTCCTTACGCGTGTGCGCCAGATGCTGGGCCGGTCGGGGCTGCTGTATGTGGGCGATAGCAAGATGGCGGCCCTGGCGACTCGGGCAGACATCGTGGCTCACGGGGACTACTACCTGATGCCCCTGCCCCTGACCGGCGAGACCGCCCAACAGGTGGAAGCGTGGATCGATGCGGTGGTGGACGGGGAGCAAACGGTGACCCTGATCTGGGATGAAAAGGGTCTGGTGGGCGGCGGGTATGAGTTTGAGCGGCCGATGAGCGCTGAGGTGGACGGCAAGCCCGTAACGTGGACCGAGCGGGTGCAGGTGGTCCGCTCGCTGGCACTGGCGGAGCGGGAAAGCCAACAGTTGGAGCAGCGCCTGGCGAAAGCGGAAGCGGCTCTGCGGGCGCTGACACCGCCCCCCGGTCGGGGCCGACGGCCGTATCGGGACGAAGTGGCCTTGCAGACAGCGGTGTCCCACGTGTTGGAACGGTATGGCGTGACGGGCTTGCTGCAGGTCACCTGGCAACGGGAGGAAGAGACCGTCACGCGCTATGTGGGGCGCGGACGAGGCAGCCCGAAGCGCCCCGTCCGGACGGAGGTGCGCGTGCGCTACGTCATTGCCGAAGTCCGGCGGGACGAAGAGGCGATTCAGCGACGGAAACATCGCCTGGGATGGCGCATCCAGGTGACCAACCTGGCGGTC
>JAPYWT010000081.1 GCA_028276215.1 Thermoflexus sp.
AGAAATCCCGCCGCAGGGCAGGGAGGTCAGCCGGGCTGACGCCCAACCGGTCGGCCACTTCGGCCCAGACGTCGTCCACCGAACCCTCGCCCCGCTGGGCCCGGTCCCAGGCCGGGTTCCCGAAGAAAGTGTCCGCCAGTGTGCCCGGAGGCAGGCGCAGCCGCCGCTCCCAGGCCATGCGCGGCCGGATGTCCATGGTGCGCATCAGCACGCCGCCCCAGTCCCAAATGACCGCACGGATCACGGCTCGTCCTCCGGTGGGAGGAAAAGTTGGAGAAGGTCGCGGAAGCGCGAGAGGCGGACCACCCGTTCCGGGTCGGCGACGGGCACTTCCTCCCAGGACCACGGGCGGTGGTAGGGGATGTGGATGGCGCCAATCCCCGCGGCCAGGGCCGGATTGACGTCGGAGCGGGGGCTGTTGCCCACCATCCACGTCCGGCGAGGGTCCAGGTTGTGGCGGACCAGCAGGTCCTGCAGGACCTCCGGCTTTTTCTCGGGGACGATGTGGATGGCCTCAAAGTGCGGGGCCAGCCCCGACCGGTCCACCTTGTCGCGCTGGACCTTCGGGTCGCCTTTGGTCAGCAGGAAGAGGCGACAGTGGCGGGAGAGGACGGCGACCGTCTCGGCGACGCCGTCCAGCAGGATGATGGGGTACTCCACCACCCGGTTGCCGATGGCCTCCACTTCTGCCTCCACCTCGGGCCGGGGGATCCGCCCGTCCTCCTGGCAGAGTTGGTGGTAGGTCAGCACCAGACTGCGGGCGAACTCCTGGGGCGCGTAGCCGTAGACGGGGACGCGCTCCTGTTCTATCCAGGCCAGGGTCTCCCGGGCTCGCTGGGGGTCAAACCCCTCACGGGCCATCCGTTCGGCGAAGGCGTCCGTCGCCTCTTCGTAGAAGACGTTGTTCTCCCAGAGCGTATCGTCGGCGTCTAAAATCAGCGCGATCTTCTTCATAGCGGGCTCTATTATACCAGAATGCGGGAAATAGACCACAGACCACAGACCACAGACCACTGACCACAGACGACGGACCACAGACGACAGACAACAGACGACAGACGACGGACGACAGACGATTACTAACGGCTAACCCCTGACGGCTGACGGCTAACTGCTGACGGCTAACTGCTGACGGCTAACTGCTGACGGCTAACCATCGGCTTGACGTTTGCCTAAACTGTGCTACCATATCCCGCAAACTGTTGCAAGGTGGAGTGGCCGGATGCGAAAACTGGCGGTTTTGCTGATTCTGCTGCTGGCGCTGCTGGGGGCCTGTGCCCGGCCGACGCCTCCCCCCGAGCTGGAGGCGGAGGGGCTCCCCGCCCTCTCCCCGGCCCCGCTGGGCGCGGGAGAGCGTCTGCGCGGGGTGGCCACGACGACCATCGTGGGCGACGTGGTGGCCCGGGTGGGCGGCGATGCCGTCCAGTTGACCGTTCTCCTGCCCCCCGGCGCCGACCCCCACACCTACGAGCCCACTCCGGCCGACCTGACCGCAGTGGCCGGGGCGCACGTTCTCTTCGTCAACGGGCTGGGGCTGGAGGGATTCCTGGAGCGCACGCTGCGGAACGTGGGCGACATCCCCGTCGTGCCGGTCTCGGCGGGCATCCGGCCCCGTCCTCTGGAGGAGCACGGGGAGGAATCCCACGCCCACGGCGAGGCTGACCCGCACGTCTGGCTGGATGTGCGGAATGTGATGATCTGGGTGGAGAACATCCGGCAGGCGCTGAGCGCGCTGGACCCCGCCCACGCCGACCGCTACGCGGCCAACGCCGCGGCCTACCGGGCGGAACTGGAGGCGCTGGACGCCTGGGTCCTGGAGCAGGTGGCTCAGGTGCCGCCCCAGAACCGCAAACTGGTCACCAACCACCCCTCCTTCGGCTACTTCGCCGACCGGTACGGCTTTGAGCAGGTCGCGGCGGTCTACCCCATCAGCCCCGGAGCGGAGCCCTCGGCCCGGGAAATCGCCGAACTGGAGGAGACCATCCGCCGCTTCGGCGTCCCCGCCGTCTTCGCCGAGACGACGGTCAGCCCCAAACTGGCCGAACAGGTGGCGCGGGATACCGGGGTCCGACTGGTCACTCTGTACACCGGTTCCCTGGGCGGGCCGGGGAGCGGCGTGGAGAGTTACGTTGACCTGATCCGCTACGATGTCAACGCCATCGTCAACGCGCTGAAGTGAATGCCGGCTGACAGCCCGCGCTACGTCCCCATACATATGCGTACCGAATCCCGCTGGCTCTATCTGACGGCCTTTCTGGGCGGCGCGGTCTCCCTGGGGGTGGAACTGGCCGCTTCCCGCCTGCTGGCCCCCTACTTCGGCGAGTCGCTGCCGGTGTGGGCGGCCATCATCGGCCTGATTCTCCTCTACCTGACGGTGGGCTACTTTCTGGGCGGCCGCTGGGCCGACCGCTCTCCCCGCCCCGCCACCTTCTACGAAATCGCCATCTGGGGAGCCTGGCTGGTGGGGCTGGTCCCCTTCGTCGCGCGGCCGGTGCTCTCCCTGGCGGTGGAGGGAATGGCGCGCCTCAACGTTTCCCTGACCGTCGGCCCCTTCGCGGCGGTGCTCCTTCTCTTCGCCGCGCCTGTCACCCTGCTGGGCTGTCTCTCCCCCTTCGTCATCCGGTTGCTGGTGGACCGGGTGGAGGAGACGGGCGGGGTCGCTGGACGGGTGTACGCCCTCTCCACCGTCGGGAGTCTGCTGGGGACGCTGGTGACGGTGTTCGGACTGGTCCCGGCCATCGGCACCCGCAACACGTTTGGCGTGCTCTCCCTCTCCCTGCTGGTTCCATCTCTGGTGGGACTGGCCCGCGCCCGGCCCCGACGCGCCGTCCTCTACCTTTGGATGCCCCTGGTGGTGCTGGGGCTGGCCCTCGGGGCGCGCGGTCGGCCCGTCAAGCCTCAGGCCGGGATGATCTACGAGGCCGAGTCGGCCCACCACTACATCCAGGTGGTGGAGCGGGACGGGTGGCGGTATCTCTTCCTGAACGAGGGGTTGGGCATCCACTCCGTCTACCGGCCCGGCGCGCGCCGGGTCGGGGGGACGTGGGACCTCTTTGTGATTGCCCCGTTCTTCAATCCGCCGCCGTTCTCCCCCAGCCGGGTCCGTTCTATGGCGATGATCGGGCTGGCGGGGGGGACCGTCCCCAAACTCTATACGGCCTTCTACGGCCCCATCCCCATAGACGGCGTGGAACTGGACCCGGCGGTGGTGCGGGTGGGGCGGGAGTACTTCGGGATGACGGAGCCGAACCTGCAGGTGACGGTGGGCGACGGGCGGGCGGTCCTGGCCCGCTCCCCGCGCCGCTACAGCGTGGTCGCGGTGGACGCCTACCGGCTGCCCTACATCCCCTGGCACCTGACGACGGTGGAGTTCTTCCAGGAGGCGCGCCGGCATCTGGAGGAGGACGGCGTGGTGGTGGTGAACGTGGGCCGCACTCCCGGGGACGACCGTCTGGTGGCGGCCATCGCGGCCACCCTGCGCGCCGTCTTCCCCACCGTCCACGCCGTAGACGTCCCCAACTCCTACAACACCATTCTGGTTGCCACCGTCCAGCCGACGACGACCGAAAATCTGCGCGCCAACCGGGAGGGGCTGACCGACCCCGACCTGCGCGCGATTGCGGACGAGGCGCTGGCGAATCTGCGGCCTGTGCCGGAGGGCGGCATCGTCCTCACCGATGACCGGGCGCCGGTGGAAGCAATCACCCATGCAATGATTCTGGCGTATCTGACAGGGAGTATAGAGTAAAGCAACGGCATGGCGGGAAACCGCCCAACGAGAGTGTGTCCCAATTTTATCGGGCCTGGCCACCTTGCAGGACAACTGCGAGCAGTTGTCCTACAAAGCGGCCAAGTCCGACAGAATTGGGACACACCCAAGCGGCTGGATGTGTCCCAATTTCGTCGGGCCGGGTCGCTGGCCTTTCCGCCGGGCCGTCAACGGCCCGGCTCAGGCGAAGACGAGGCGCTAAAGCGCCCCTTTCCGCCCGGGCCACCCGTGTTCCCGAAAGACTGCCGAAGGGAGAGGGCGCTTCCAGCGCCCTGTGCAACCTCAGCCAGGCCGTTGACGGCCTGGCCCACCGGGCCCCGACGATTTTGGGACACACCCGCCCAACGGGGGCAGTTGACGGAATCGGGAATTTGCGGTATAATATGCCCGCATACGGTCCTCGGTAGCTCAACAGGTAGAGCGGCCGGCTGTTAACCGGTTGGTTGCAGGTTCGAGTCCTGCCCGAGGAGCCAAGGAGAGGCCTCCTGCCCCTCTCCCGCCCCCCGTGCACCGGCCCGGCATATTGCCGGGCCGGTTGCGTTATTTCCAGAAAGAGGGTACAATTTATGCCACACTCGTGAGGAGGCCGCTTTATGCCACCTGTCCTGGAACTGCGAGGCATTACCAAGTCCTTCCCCGGCGTGCTGGCCAACGACCACATCAACCTGACCCTGGAAGAAGGAGAGGTCCATGCTCTCCTGGGCGAAAACGGCGCCGGAAAGACGACCCTGATGAACATCCTCTACGGACTGTATTCCCCCGATGAGGGGGAAATTTTTGTCCGGGGGCGTCGGGTGGAGATTCGCGGGCCCGGAGATGCCATCGCGCTGGGCATCGGAATGGTCCACCAGCACTTCATGCTGGTCCCCGTCCTCACCGTCACCGAAAACGTCATGCTGGGCGTGGAGTCCATCAAGAACGGCGTCTTCCTGGACCGGGCGGCGGCGGCCCGGCGCATCCGTGAGATTTCCCGCCAGTACGGGCTGCATGTGGACCCGGACGCCCTGGTCAAGACCCTGCCCGTCGGCGTCCAGCAGCGGGTGGAAATCATCAAACTCCTCTACCGTCAGGCCGACATCCTCATCCTGGACGAGCCCACCGCCGTCCTGACCCCGCAGGAGGTGGAGGAACTCTTCAAGGTCATCCGCTCCCTCGCCGCCCAGGGCAAGTCCGTCATCTTCATCACCCACAAACTGAAAGAGGTCATGGCGATCGCCGACCGCATCACCGTCCTGCGGAACGGGCGGGTGGTCGGCACGACCACCCCGTCCCAGACCACCGAGGAGCAACTGGCCTCCATGATGGTCGGGCGGGAGGTGCTGTTGCGGGTGAACAAGAAACCCGCCACGCCCGGGGAGACGGTGCTGGAAGTGGAGAACCTGGAGGTGCTGGACGACCGGGGCAACCCGGCGGTGCGGGGCGTCTCCTTTGAGGTGCGGGCCGGCGAGGTACTGGGCATCGCCGGAGTCCAGGGCAACGGTCAGACCGAACTGGTGCAGGCGCTGACCGGCCTGCGGCACCCTCTGGCGGGTCGGGTACGGATTCTGGGGACGGAGGTGACCGGCGCTCCGCCGCGCCACATCCTGGAACGGGGCGTCGCCCACGTCCCGGAGGACCGCCAGCAGGACGGCCTGGTGCTCAGTTTCCCCGTCGCCGACAACCTGGTGCTCAACACCTACTACCTGCCCCCCTTCGCCCGCGCCGGGACGCTCCAGCAGGAGGTCATTTTTACCGTCGCCGAACAGCGGGCCCGGGAGTTTGACATCCGCACGCCCAGCATCCTCACGCCCGTCGCCAACCTCTCCGGCGGCAACCAGCAGAAGGTCATCGTCGCCCGCGAGTTCTCCCGCCCCATCCGCCTGCTCATCGCCTCGCAGCCGACCCGGGGGCTGGACGTGGGCTCCATTGAGTACATCCACCAGCGCATCATCGCCAAGCGGGACGAGGGCTGCGCGGTGCTCCTGGTCTCGCCGGAACTGGACGAGGTGATGAGCCTCTCCGACCGCATTGCGGTGATGTACGAAGGGCGCATTATGGACATCCTGCCCGCCGACCAGGCCACCCGCGAGGAAATCGGCCTGCTCATGGCGGGGGTGAAACGGAACCGCTGATCCGACCACGGACGACGGACCACAGACGACGGACGACAGACCACAGACTAACGGCTACCGACTGACGGCTAACGGCTGAACTTGGGAGGTGCGAATGCAAGAGCGACTTCGGGTCGGTTTTGTCACCGACGGGGGCCGGATAGACGACGGCTCCTTCAACCAGTACGCCTACGAGGGGACAATGCGGGCCGCCCAGGAGCACGGCCTGGCGGTGGAACTGATAGAGACCCGTTCCCCCGCCGAGTACGAGAGTAACATCCGCCTGGCCATTGAGCGGGGCTGCAACCTGGTGGTCACCGTCGGCTCCACCACCGGCACGACGGTGGAACGGATGGCCGCCCGCTACCCGAAGGTCCACTTCGTCCTGGTGGACTACGAGCCCATCCAGGAGAGTCGCAACGTCACCGGGCTGGTCTTCGCGGAGGACCAGGCGGGGTTCCTGGCCGGCGCGCTGGCCGGCCTGATGACGGAGCAGAATGTGGTGGGCTTCGTCGGTGGGGTGGACGTGCCACCGGTGCTGAAATTCCAGCGCGGGTTTGAGCACGGGGTGGCCTTCACCAACCGCCGGGCAAAGGTGCTCACCGTCTACACCAATTCCTTCACCGATGAGCAGAAGGGCCGGGAGGCCGCCGGGGAACTGGTGAACCAGGGGGCGGACGTCCTTTTCGCGGCCGCCGGGGGGTGCGGCAGCGCGGCCATCCGGGCCGCCGCCGCGCGCGGCGTCTGGGTGATCGGCTCCGACCAGGACCACTGGGAGACGACCTTCCGGAAGGGCGAGGAACCGGGCGCCGACCGGTTGCTGACCAGCGCGGTCAAACGGGTGGACCGGGCCGTCTATGAGGCCCTCTCCCTGGCGGTGGCGGGAAAACTGCACGGGGGGAGCCTGCGCTTTGACCTGCACAACGACGGCATCGGGCTGGCACCGTACCACGCGGCGGATGTGTCGGTCCCCTCGGAGGTACGGGGCAAAGTCCTGGAGGTGACGGAGGGGCTGGGCACGGGCCGCATCCGCACGCGGGTGGGCCCGAAGGGCGAGGACCTGGAGCGGCGGCTGCTGGCGCGCGTCACCGCCTGGAACTGGCAGTCGGTGGCGATGATTTTCCTGGCCATTTTCACCGCGCTGGTCGTGGGCGCGCTGTTCATCGCCGCCTTTGACCCCGACGTGTGGGCCGCGTTCGGCGAGGGAATCGGCGCCGGACTGGTCGCCGCCGGGGCGTCCATCGTCAAGGCCTACGGCGCGTTCTTTGAGGGCGCGTTCGGCAACCCGGCCCGCATCTTCACCGGCCTGCAAATCTGGCTGACGACGGGAGATAGCACGCGCTTGCTGCGGGCCATCTACCCCATCACCGAGGGGCTGCGCCTGGCAACGCCGTACATCTTCGCCGGGCTGGCCGTGGCGCTGGGGTTCCGCTGCGGCCTCTTCAACATCGGCGCGGAGGGGCAGTACTTCATCGGCGGACTGGCCTCGGTCTACGTGGGCTACGCGGTGAAGGGACTCCCGTGGTTCATCCACCTGCCGCTGGCGCTGGCGGCGGGGATGCTGGGCGGGGCCCTCTGGGCGTCCATCGCCGGTTTCCTCAAGGCCCGGACGGGGGCCCACGAGGTCATCAACACCATCATGCTGAACTACATCTCCTACCGTCTGGCCGACTACCTGCTCCAGGTGGGCGGCCCGATGGCCCGCCCCGGCGACTCCCGTCCGGTGAGTCCGGAGATTCTGCCCACGGCCTATCTCCCCCAGTTCTTCCCGAACGACCTCTCCATCCGGCTGAATACGGGCTTGCTGCTGGCGCTGCTGGCCGTCTGGTTCGTCTACTGGTTGCTCTTTAAGACAACGGTGGGGTTTGAGATTCGCGCCGTGGGGGCCAACCCGCGCGCGGCGCGGACGGCGGGGATCAGCGTGGCCCGCAACATCGTCCTGGCGATGGCGCTGAGCGGTGGACTGGCCGGGCTGGCCGGGGCGCACGACATCCTGGGCGTGCTGCACTTTATGCCCAACGCCTTCTTCTCCGGCTACGGGTTTGACTCCATCGCCCTGGCCCTGCTGGGAAAAAGCCACCCGGTGGGGGTCCTGCTGGCGGCCCTGCTCTTCGGCTTCCTGCGGGCGGGTGCGCAGCGGATGCAGGGAGTGGCCCACGTGCCCATAGACATCATCTCCATTCTCCAGGCGCTCATCATCATCTTCATCGCCGCGCCGGAGATCATCCGCTTCATCTACCGGATTCGCGCCCCCAAAGAGACGGCGGAAATGGTCTTCACCCGGGGCTGGGGGCGGGTATAAAGGAGGAGAAGATGACCCAACTGCAAGGATTGACGCCAGAGATGTACAAAGCGATCGTCGCCGTAGTGGACGATCGGATGAAATCCATCCGGGTGACCCGTCGGGAGTACGATCGCCTGGTGGCGGCCCAGGCCCGCACGGAGGCAGCACTGGACCGGCTGGCCGAGGCTCAGGCCCGTACGGAGGCGCGCGTGAATGAACTGGCGGAGGCCCAGGCCCGCACGGAGGCGCGCCTGGATGCACTGGCGGAGGCCCAGGCCCGCACGGAGGCGCGCGTGAAGGAACTGGCTGAGGCCCAGGCCCGCACGGAGGCGCGCGTGAAAGAACTGGCCGAGGCCCAACGGCGGACGGAGGAAGCCCTCAAAGCGCTGGCCGAGGCCCAGGCCCGTACGGAGGCGCGCGTGAAGGAACTGGCTGAGGCCCAGGCCCGCATGGAGGCAGAATTCCAGAAGTACCGGGAGGCCTCGGAGGCCCGCTTTGCCCGCATAGAGGCGGCGCTGGACCGGCTGGCGGAGGCCCAGGCCCGCACGGAAGCGCGCGTG
>JAPYWT010000082.1 GCA_028276215.1 Thermoflexus sp.
AGGTGGCCCGCGATGGCACCACCGGCAGCCAGGCCACCCTCCCCGGCGGCCTGGCCCTCACCGTCGGCTACGACACCCTGACCGTCGCTGACGCCGCGTACCAGCCACCCCCGCCGGGGCCGACCCTGCCCCCGGGGACGGAGGTCCCGGTGGCCCTGCCGGGTCGCACCCTCCTGCCGGGCAGTGGCTGGGTCCTGGAGGCCGCCCTGCTGGAGACCTGGACCCTGGCGGAAGTGACGGGCAATCCCGACCGCTGGACGGCATATCTGGACGCGGAGAGCCTGCGGGGGGCGCCGGTCCTGCGCACCCGCCGTCCGGGCGACCGCTTTCGGCCCCAGGGCCTGGGTGGCCATGCCCCCCCGCTGACGGACTGGATGGTCAACGCGCGGGTCCCCCGTGCCGTCCGGGACTCCCTGCCGCTGCTGGTCTCCGGCGACGGGGAAATCCTCTGGGTCTGCGGCTGGCGCGTCTCGGAGACCGCCGCCGTCCGCCCCGAGACCCGCCGGGTGGCCCGATTCCGGTTTTGTCGGCAGAACGCCCGGACGTAAACGCCCGGGCTCAAGAGGAAAAATCCTTGTGCCTTGCAATTATCCACCACAAAGGACACCAAGTGCCCGCAAAGGACACAAAGTTTAGCGGTTAGTGGTCAGGGTTTAGGGATTAGAAAAATGGGCTACCCCCTGACGGCTGACCCCTGACGGCTGAATTGTGCGGCCTTCGTGTCCTTCGTGGTTTTTATGAAACGGTTCTTGGGTAGGCAGTTACGATTTTTTGAGACTTGGGCCCGGTACGATTGAAAAGGGCTCAACGGGCGTAAAGAAAATTATAAAAAATCTTTGTGCCTTTGTGTCTTTGTGTGAGAATGGTGAGAGCATGAGCAAACGAGCACTCTATCCGATTTGTATCGCCCTCGGGCTCCTGGCCCTGGCGGCCTGTCGGCCCGCGCCCACTCCCGTCCCCGCCACGCCGACGGGGCTCCCGACCCCCGAGAAGGGGCGCGTGCTGATGGTCATCGCGCCGGAGAACTTCCGGGACGAGGAGTACGCCCGTCCGCGCGAGATTCTGGAATCCGCCGGATACGCCGTCGTCGTCGCCTCCCGCTCCCGGGAGACGGCGCGGGGGATGCTGGGGATGCGGGTCCAGCCCGACCTCCTCCTCTCCGAGGCCCGCGCCGCCGACTACGACGCGGTGGTCTTCGTCGGCGGGAGCGGCGCCCAGACCTACTGGGACGACCCGGAGGCCCACCGGCTGGCCCAGGAGGCCGCCGACGGGGGCAAAGTGGTCGCCGCCATCTGCATCGCCCCGGTCATCCTGGCCCGCGCGGGCGTGTTAGAGGGGAAACAGGCCACCGTCTTTGACCCCCCGTCCCTCTGCGCCGAACTGACCGCTCACGGGGCCACCTGCACCGGCGCGTCCGTCCAGCGGGACGGGCGGACCGTCACCGCTTCCGGCCCCCAGGCAGCGGAAGATTTCGCCCGGTCCATCCTGGCGGCTCTGGAGGAACCCTGATGCTGAACCCACCGATGCGAACGGTCCTGACCTGGGTGACCATTCTGGTCGTCGCGGTGATGCTCATCAGCGGCCTGGCCGGCGCGCTCCGGTCGCTGGCCCGCCCGGCCCGGCAACAATCCGCGCTCTCCATCGCGCCGCCGGAGGTGACCCTCTGCACGGGTGAGGCGGTGGTCTTCGCCGCCGCGCCGCTCCCGGCATCCCGCTGGGCCGCCACTGGCGGCACCATCGGCGCCGACGGCCGCTATACCGCCGGTGACCTGCCCGGCAACTACGAGGTCCAGGCCGTCGGGCCGGGCGGGGAGCGTGGTCGGGCCTACATCCACATCATCGCCTGCACTCCCACCCCGCTCCCCACGCCGACGCCCATCCCCACCCCGGCCCCGACGCCCACGCCGCCGCCCACGCCCATCCCGGAGGCCGACCCGGCAGGCGACCTTTTCGTCTACAACACCGGCGCCGCCGCCTCCGCTCCCTTTGACGGCGTGGACATCCGCAACGGTGCCTTCGCCGCCGACGGCCGCCTACAGGCGGAAGGGATGCCCGCCGAACTGGACGGGTGGGCCCAGGCAGGGGAGGCTGTCCTCTGGATGGCCCTCTACACCCCCGTCCCGGAGGGGATGCCGGTGCGGGCGGACTGGCTCTTCGTCCTGGACCTGGACGGGAATGCGGGGACGGGCCGACCCCCGGGGACCCGTCCGGTCAACCAGGGGCTGGGGGATGAGGTGGCGGTGGGGCTCTATTACGACCCGACCGACGGCGCGTTCCACTCGTACCTCCTGCTCTGGAACGCCGGACGGCAGGATTTTGATGACGGCGGGGAGGTCCGCTACTGGCTTTCCCCTGACCGCACCGTGGTGGCTCTGGCGGTTCCGGGGGACGTTCTGGGGGCGCGGGGGTTTGCGCCGGAGGCGGCGCGGGGCCGGGCGGTGACCATCGCCTACACCACCCCAGAACCCGTCGCCGACTTCTACCCCCAGTAGCCCCTGCGCCCTGCGCCCTGCGACCTGCGCCATGCGACCCTGCGACATGCGACCTGCACCCTGTGACCTGGGCATCGTCATCGTCAACTACAACACCCGCGACCTGCTGCAGACGTGCCTGCGCACCGTCTACGCCAGCCGGGGGGACTTCACCTTTGAGGTCTGCGTGGTGGATAACGGCTCCACCGACGGGAGCGGGGAGATGCTGGAAGCGGAGTTCCCCCAGGTCCGCCGGATCCTCAACCCGGATAACCGGGGGTATCCGGCGGCCAACAACCAGGGGCTGCGCCTGCTGGGGTTCCCGGACGGCGCCGACGCGCCCCGGTTCGCCCTGCTCCTCAACCCGGATACCGAACTCCCCCCCGACGCACTGGCGAAGATGCTGGCGTTTATGGACGCGCATCCGGAGGCGGGCGTCGTCGGTCCCAAACTGGTGCGGCAGGATGGCTCCCTGGACCTGGCCTGTCGCCGTTCCTTCCCGTCGCCGGAGGTTTCCTTCTACCGGTTCTCGGGCCTGGCGCGCCTCTTTCCCCGCAGCCGTCGTTTCGGGCGCTACAACCTCACCTACCTGGACCCGGACGAGAGGGCCGAGGTGGACGCGGTGGTGGGGGCCTTTATGATGGTGCGTCGGGAAGCCATCGCGCAGGTCGGCCTGCTGGATGAGGGGTTCTTTATGTACGGGGAGGACCTGGATTGGTGCTACCGCATCAAGGGGGCAGGGTGGAAAGTGTACTACAACCCGGAGGTGACGGTTCTGCATATCAAGCGGGCCGCCAGCACTCGCAACCCCCGCGCACAGGTGGAGTTCTGGCGGGCGATGGAGTATTTCTACCGCAAACACTACGCGGCCCGCACCCCGTGGCCCGTGCACGTCCTGATCCTGGCGGCCATCTGGACCCGGACCCATCTGGAGCGCCTGCGCTGGCGGCTGGCGGGGGCGGAGGTGTGAGATGTGGACGGTCGTCTTTGATGCCGGGCCCCTGATTACCGCCTGCCGCTTTGAGGTTGAGGGGCGATTGATTGTTGACTATATCGCTCAGGCGTGTTATATTCTGATTGCACCCAGCGTTGAGGAAGAAGTGGCTGTTAGAGGAGCAGGGTATCCCAATGGCCTGGCAGCAGGAGAACGGATCGTTCGGGGTGATATACAGGTTGTGCCCCTGAGAACCCGAAGGTGGACTGCGCATCTGGCAGGTTGCGCTCTGGGAGATGGAGAGCGAGATTCTATTGAACTGTGCGCTCAGACCAATGCGGAAGCGTTAGTAACCGACGACTATCTGGCCTTTGTCACTGCAACGCGCCTGGGCCTTAGAGCATGGATGTTGCCCGACCTGATCGTCCAACTGGTCCGGCCTGGAGGGTTATCGGCTCCGATGGCGAAAATGATGCTGGAAGTCATTCGGCCTCGCTATCGGAAAGGCGTTATTGAGCAAAGTATGGCTCAGCTGGAGGAGGTAGAAAGAGATGCCGAAGGTCATCGTGCCGATTAAGGAGGAGATTTTGCAGGCCGCGGAACGCCGGAAAGCGATGGGGGCCTCCGGCGAAATTTCTCAATTTCTGGCCGAACTCGTGGACCTTGGGTTTGAATATCGGCTTCGGCAATTATACCGGCAATTTGAAGAGGGTAAAATCAGCCTGGGATATTTTGCCAGAGAAATGGGGATGAGTGTTCGCGACCTATATGGTGCGCTGGAGCAGAGAGGGCTACCCACCTCCAATATTGACATCCATCCACGGGCAGGCTGATTCTTACAAGACGCCATTGCGGGATGTGACATGAAAAAGCGCCGGGCACAGGCTTTCTTTATCGGGACTCTCGTGCTGACTGATGTGCTGATGGCCGGGGCGGCCTTCTACGGCGCCTACTGGCTGCGCGCCCTGATGCCGTTCCCGGCAGAGGCGGTCACGCTGGCCGCGCCCTCCGCATACGCGCCCGTCATGCTGGCCCACGTGGCCGCCGTCCTGCTGGCTCTCGCCTTCAATCGCCTCTACGTCCTGGCCCGCAGCCCCTCCCGCGTGGATGAGTTCTACCAGACCATCGGTGCTGCGACGACGGGCACCATCACCGGAATCGCTCTCTCCTACTTCCTGTTCAAAAACACCCCCCTGGAAGTGGATTACCCCCGGGCGATGATGATTTACGCCTGGCTTCTGACCATCGTCCTAATTACGGTGGGGCGGCTGGCCCACGGGCGGCTACGGGCCGCCCTTCAGGCCCGGGGATGGGGACGGGACCGGGTGCTGGTGGTGGGCACTGGCGACGTGGCGCGGATGATTCTCCACAAGATTCTGGGCAATCCGGGACTGGGCTACCAGGTGGTGGGGGCAGTGGAAGTGGAGGGCTACCCCACGGTGACCCTGCCGGTCCCCATCCTGGGCACCGCCCGCGACCTGGGCGACCTGATTGAGCAGCACCAGGTGGATGAGGTCATCATCGCGCTGCCGGAGGCGACTCACCAGGAGATTCTCACCCTCATCTCCGAGTGCGAGCGGGGCAAGGTCACCGTCAAGGTCTTCCCCGACCTGTTCCAGATTATCGCCGGGCCGATGGGCATCGGCGACCTGGGCGGGCTCCCTCTCCTGACGGTGCGCGAGGTCGCCCTGCGGGGCTGGCGGCGGGCCGCCAAACGGCTGATGGACGTCGTCGGCGCAGCGGTGGGGCTGATTTTCCTCTCCCCGCTGATGCTCCTCACCGCCATCCTCATCAAACTGGATTCCCCCGGCCCTGCCTTCTACGTCCAGGAGCGGATGGGGCTGGACGCCCGCCCGTTCCTGATGTTCAAGTTCCGCTCCATGCGGCAGGACGCGGAGGCCCATGGGCCGGGCTGGACCCGCCCCGGCGATCCCCGGATCACCCGGCTGGGCAGCATCCTGCGTCGTCTGAACGTGGACGAGTTGCCGCAGTTAATCAACGTCCTGCTGGGAGAGATGAGCCTGGTGGGGCCCCGCCCGGAGCGGCCCGTCTACGTGGCCCAGTTCCGCCGCTCCATCCCCCGCTACATGGACCGGCACCGGGAGAAAGCCGGCATGACCGGCTGGGCGCAGGTGAACGGCCTGCGGGGCGATACGTCCATCGCCGAGCGGACCAAGTACGACCTCTGGTACATTGAGAACTGGTCGCTCCTGCTGGACATCAAGATTCTCCTGCGCACGCTGGTCAACATCTTCCGCTCCCCCAACGCGTATTAGGGGGATTAGAAGATATGCACCGCTGAGGCCTTAAAGGAGATAAATACTCCCCCTCCCTCCTCCAGGCCCATCTCTTCCAGCGAGGGGCGCGTAATGGCGCAGACGAAATCCGTCGCCCCCGGTGGAACCCCGTCCGGCGGGACGCGTACCGTGACGTAGATCAGGGCTCCCCGGTCCAGAATGCCTACCACGCGGCCCCGAAAGGAGTTGCGCATACTGGAGTGGAGCGGCTCCCGGGAGAGCACGATGTCCTCCGGCCGGATGGAGGCGTGGACAGAGCCGGATAGATCGGTCAGGACGGCTATTCTCAGCCCCTGTCGCCCGGCACCTTCCAGGGCGAGCCACCGGTAGCCCCCGTCTCCGGGGAAGATTTCGCCCCGGAAGACGTTTCTCACCCCCACAAACCGGGCCACGAATTCGGATTCGGGCCTCCGAAAAACCTCCTCCGGCGAACCGACCTGAACGATTTGCCCCTGATTCATCACCGCGATGCGATTGGCCAGCGCGACGGCTTCCTCAAAGTCGTGAGTAACGTGAACCGTCGTTGTGCCCAGTTCCCGGTGCAATCGGGCCAACTCCCGCTGTAAACCCTCCCGGGTTTCGGGGTCCAGCGCGCTCAAGGGTTCATCCAGCAGGAGGATGGAAGGCTCAATCGCCAGCGCGCGGGCCAGGGCCACCCGCTGGGCCTCGCCCCCGCTCAGCGTCTCCGGTCTCCGCTGGAGCAGGGAATGAAGGGAAAGCCGTCGGCTGATTTCGTCCACCCGCTGCGCGACCGCCTTCTGGCCCATTCCCCTCAGCCGCAGACCGAAGGCGATATTCTCCGCCACACTCAGGTGCGGGAAGAGCGCGTAGTCCTGATAGACAAACCCGATGGAACGGCGCTCCGGGGGAACATGGGTGACGTCCTCCCCGTTGAGCAAGACGCGCCCCCGCCGGGGGGAATGAAGGCCCGCGATGGTCTCCAACAACACGGTCTTTCCCGCACCGGTCGGGCCAAGAATGACGAAATACTCCCCGGGGGTAACCTCCAGATTGACCCCGCGCAGGTGGAATTCCCCCAGGTCCAGCCACAAATCCGTCACCTGCAGGCTCATCTCATTCTCCGGTTCCTCCGGGGGATTCCCCGTAACGCCGCGAAGGCGACCAGACAGATGAGAATCATCAGCGCCGCCACCGGCTGAGCATAGGCCAGCCCGAAGGACTCAAACCGCTGGTAGATGAGCACCGGGGCCACCATGGGGTGATAGGCCAGAATCACGACGGCGCCAAACTCGCTCAGGCCCCGGGCCCACATCATGATCGCCCCGGAAAGGATGCTGCGCCAGGCCAGGGGGAAGGAGACCCGCCAGAAGGCCTCCCAGGGCGAGGCGCCCAGCGTTCGCGCCACCCGCTCCATGCGGGGGTCCACCGCCTCAAAGCCCTCCCGGGCCGCGTTGACCAGAAAAGAGAGGCTGACGAAGAGCATGGCGATGACGATGCCGGGCACGGCGGAGACGAATCTCAGGCCCAGGAGGCCGAACGCCTGGCCCAATGGGGCCTGTCGGCCAAAGACCATCAGGAGCGCGATACCCGCTGCTGAGTGGGGGACAACGACAGGCAAATCTATGATTCCTTCCACCACCCCCTTGCCGGGGAAATCCACGCGGGCCAGCAGATAGGCCAGGGGAACGCCGCAGATCAAAGCCAGCAGAGTGGCGATAAAGGACGCGTAGAGGGTCAGGGAGATGGCACTGCGGACTTCCGCATCCAGAAGGGTCTGCCAGAGGAGGGAGGGGCTGGAAGCGGTAACGGTACGGGCCAGTGGGACGGCGACGAACAGAACCAGCAAGGCCCCGAGGGCTGAGAAGAGAACGGTCAGTCGGTTGGCGAAGAGAACCCTCATGGCGATTGCTCCATGACCAGTGGCTGAAGGGCGGCTGGGAGAGCGTCCCTGTCCCCGGTGGTGGGGGGCACAATGGGCGGCTGGCCCATGCGCTCCATGATTGCCTGCCCCTCTGGGCTGATGAGGAATTTAACAAACTCCAGAGCCAGGTCGGGGTTGGGGGCATTCCTGGGTATGGTCACGCCGTAGACGATCGGCTCGCCCACCACCGTGACGGTCTTGCCCGGCCCAGTGCCAGCAATCTCAACGTTCGCTTTGCCGTAGAAGTCGGCGTACTCCACGCTCCCCAGGTTGATCTCCGGCGGCAATTCCACGAACCGGAGGCCGTGCTGGAGGGCGACGGAGCGATACTCAAAGGCGTAGTCCACATCGCCCGATTGCAATAGCGCAATCAACTCCACCGACTTGGGGCGTATGTATGCCTTTGGACAGCGCGCCTCCAGCGTGTGGTAGAGGGCGGGTATCCCGTAGTGCGCTTCCGCCAGTTGCCAGACCATCAACGTACGATAGCCGCAGGGGTCTGTATTGGGATCGGCGCGGCCGCAGATAACGCCGTCCCGGCCGATGATTTCATACCAGTTATCCGCGTTCACTTCGTCCGCGTACTGGGAGCGGTCGGTGTAGGCGATCACCATCTCATTGCGGGCGAAGCGGATGTTCCACTCCGCGAACTCCGGGATGAGCAGATGGTCAATGACCCGGTAGTCCGCTGATATGAGCAGGTCGGCTTCCCGACCCAGTTCGCGGATTTTGCGGGCGGCCTCGTTGCTGCCCGACGCCTCGGTCTGAAAGATGACGCCGGGGTAGTGGGCCTGGAAGGCTTCCGTGAGGGCCCGCACCGGCTCCGCCAGACTCCCGGCGTGGAAGACGACGAGTTTCCCGCTCCAGGCCGCCGTCGGGGAGGATGCGGGGAGTGCCGACCGGCATCCGGTCAGCCAGAGGCCGAGGACGATGGCCGCGAGCATGATGCGAAGAGGCCCGGCGGGGATAGAGGACGTTTGCACCGGAGAACCTCCCGATTGTATATTTGTATTGCTACAATTATACTTTGGCGGCGGTTTCTGTCAAGGCCGGCAGGGATAAAGGAGGGGGTTGGGCGGCGGCTTCGCCGCCGCC
>JAPYWT010000083.1 GCA_028276215.1 Thermoflexus sp.
CGCGGGTCCTCCACCGGCCCGAACCCCACGAACGACGCAATGGTCCCGCGCGGGTCGTACCCGCCGGGGACCGGAATCTGGGCCGTCCCGGTCTTCCCGGCAATCCGGTAGTTGGGGACGGTCGCCTGAGGGATGTGACGCTCCGTGGCCTGGGCCAGAATCTCCGTGACGACCCGGGCCGTTTCGGGGGAAATGGGCTGCCCCCGGACGACGGGGCGGGAATCCAGCACCGAGCCGTCGGGCCGAATCTGCCGGGCGACCACGTAGGGCCGCATCAGGCGCCCCCCGTTGGCCACGGCCGCCACCGCCGCCGCCATCTGCATCGGCGTCACCGCAATCGCCTGCCCGTAGGCGTTGGTCCCCAGATACGAATCGTACCAGTCCAGGTCCCCCGGCATGTGGACCGTCCCTGCGACCTCCCCCTGCAGGTCCACCCCGGTGGGTTGCCCGAAGCCGAAGGTCCGGACGTAGCGGTAGAACGTCCCCGGGCCCATTCGCACGGCCAGCGTGGCCGCGCCCACGTTCAGCGAATGCCCCATCAGCCCGACCAGGTCCTGCTCCCCGTAGGCCTGGTTGTCCCAGTTGGTGATGACCTGTCCCCCCACCTCTATCCGTCCGGTATCCACGTACGTAAACTCCGGGGACACCGCGCCACTATCCAGCGCCCCTGCCAGGGTGATGATTTTGAAGATAGAGCCGGGTTCGTACTGGGCGTTTACGGCGGGGTTCAGGAACATTTCCTCCTGGTACTGCAGATACTCATTGGGGTCAAAGGACGGCTGGACGGCCAGCGCCAGGATGGCCCCGGTTCGGGGGTCCATCACGATGACCAGCCCCCTCTCGGCGCCGAACTCCTTCAGTCCCCGGGCCAGTTCCTCCTCGGCGGCCATCTGCATGGCCAGGTCCACCGTCAGCACCAGGTGGTTGCCCCGCTGGGGGGTGGGAATCTGGCCTTCTTCATGGGGGAGTGGCTGCATGCCAGACGGGTCCACCTCTGTCACCACCTCTACTGTCAGAGGGCGGAGCGCGCGGTCGTAGTACCCCTCCAGTCCGTAGAACCCTTCCCCACTGTAGGCGGTGAAGCCCAGCAGGTGTGCCGCCAGAGGCCCGTGGGGGTACCGCCGCAACCAGTGCGGGCTTGCCTGGACTCCGGACAGTCTCAACTTCTTGACCTCTTCTCCCTGCTCCCAGGAGGCGTAGGGGGCCAGAATCACGCCCTGGGATGTTTGTGCCATCGTGGCGGAGAGGGTCTCGGCGGGAATCTGGAGAATCGGAGACAGGATTTCTGCCACTGCCCCGACGTTCGCGATATATATGGGGCTGGCAGAGATTTGGTAGTGGGGCTCGCTAATGGCCAGGGGGAAACCGTTGGCGTCGGCAATGGAGCCCCGAGGGGGTTCCAGAAGGGCCAGGTCCCGCCGCCGCTCCTGGACCGCCTGCTGGCGATATGCGGCACCGTGGACGACCTGGATGTCCAGCAGGCGCCAGACCAGGAGCAGGGCCAGGGGCACCAGCAGGAGTGCCAGAAACGTCAGCCGGGGACGGATATGGACAGGCATGGTCAGGGACCTACAGTTTCCACCTGGGAAGCAGGGACGAAACCCATCTGAATGGCTTGCTGTAACAGGTTCTGTTGCTTTTCCCCGATTTGCTTTTCCAGGGTCGCATTGATCGCCTGGGTTTGGAGGAGCATTTCCCGAAGGTCCTGAACGTGTCGGGCTTTAAGGAGTGTATAACTGACCAGTCCCAGATAGAGTGACGCCAGTAACCCACTGACCATCAGCAAGCCGAACAGGAACAGCGCCCCCCGGTGGTTCAGGTCCCCTCCTGTACGGAAACCGAAATCCCAGCCCTTCCCGCGCCGATGGGGCCGGGGAGGGCCGGCAGGACGATTGTCGCCGGGTGACCGGACATCCTCAGGTTTCCGCTGAGCGCCTGTCATTGGACCACCGACCCCTGATGACGAACCACTGACCACTACTTGCTGACTTTCTCCGCCGCCCGCAGCCGGGCCGAACGGGCCCGGGGGTTGGCGGCGACCTCCGCCGCATCGGGCCGCACCGGCTTCGGGGTCAACACCCGCACCTGTGCCCGATGCCCGCAGACGCAGACCGGAATCTCCGGCGGGCAGATGCAATCCCGCGCTTCCCGATGCAGAAACTGTTTGACGAGGCGGTCTTCCAGGGAATGGAAACTGATGACCACCAGCCGCCCCCCGGGCCGGAGCGCCTCCAGCGCCTGAGGCAACACCGCCTCCAACGCCTCCAGTTCCCGGTTGACCGCGATGCGCAGCGCCTGGAACGTCCGCGTGGCGGGGTGAATCCGCTCCCGCCGCCCCACCGTCCGCTCTATCAGCGAGGCCAGTTCGGCCGTCCGATAGAGGGGGCGGGCGGCGACCATCGCTTCCGCGATCCGCCGCGCTTGCTTTTCCTCGCCATATCGGTACAATAAGTCTGTCAGTTCCCGGACCGAGAGGGTGTTGACCAGGTCGGCGGCGGTCGGCCCCTCCGACGGGTCAAACCGCATATCCAGCGGGCCGTCCTGGGAAAACGAAAACCCCCGGGCGGGGTCGGCCAACTGCAGGGAGGAAAGCCCCAGGTCCAGCAACACGCCGTCGGCCGGGATGAACCCTTCGGCCAGGTGCAGCAGGTCGGCGAAGGAACCCCGGCGGAGGGTCGCACGGTCTCCGTAGGGCGCCAACCGCTCCAGGGCAATTTCCAGCGCCGCCGGGTCCCGGTCCAGGCCCAGCAGGCGGCCGTCGGGGGCGGAGGCGGCCAGAATGGCCGCCGCGTGCCCCCCTCCGCCCACCGTCCCGTCAATGTAGACGCCGCCGGGCCGGACCTGCAGAAACGAAAGCACCGCCTGTAAAAGGACGGGAATGTGGAGCGGAGAGCGGTACTCCTGGGGGGAAAGGGCATCTGTCCTTCCCCCTCCTCCGGCCTCTTCGCCGCGGCCGGGGGATGGGGTGAGGCCTATACCCCCAGAGTGGCCCATCGCTCGGCGTTTTCTTCGTTCTGGGTCACGCGGGCTTGCACTTTGGCCCACTCTTCGGGATTCCAGACTTCAATGTAGGTGTCACAACCAGCGATGACCACCTGCCCATCCAGGCCGGCATACTCTCGCAGTGCGGGGGGGACGACGAAGCGGCCCTGGGCGTCGGGTACGATGTCCACCGCGCCAGCAAAAATCAGCCGCCGCAGGTCCCGGGCGTTCCGGTCCATCGTCGGCAGGGACGAGATACGCTCCCGATACGCCTGCCACTCATCCATCGGGTAGATGACCAGGCACCGGTCCACCCCTTTGGTGATGACCATCCCTCCGGCCAGGGCGTTGCGGAACTTGGCCGGTACGACCAGGCGACCTTTATCGTCTATGGTGTGGATGTACTCGCCCAGGAACATTTGTTCTACTCCTTCTCCCACTGGCGCGGTAAAAATTGGGCAAAACAAGGGGATTTATTCCACTTTATACCACTATGTGCCATTATACACCACTTTTTTCAATTTGTCCAGTACCTGGCGAAAATTTTAAGGTTTCTGTAAAAACCACGAAGGACACAAGGGCCACACGAAGGGCACGAAGGAATTTTCGCCGTCAGGGGTCAGTTGTCAGGGGTTAGCCTGTTTTTCTAACCCCTGACCCCTGACCATTAACCTCTCAATTTTTGTGCCCTTCGTGAGTACTTCGTGCCCTTGTGGTAAATCATTGCGGTTTCTATGGGACGAGGCCGCCGTATCATTCGGATTCTCCTGCTGGTCCCGGCCCTCCTCGCCGGCCTGCTGGCGCCGATGAGGGGGGCCGCTGGCGCGCCCGACCCCCACTTCGGCGTTGTCGCGGCCCACGAGGCCCCCTGGGCCGCCGCCGACCTGGGGGTCGGCTGGACCACCGTCCCCTTCCGCTGGGACGACATCCAGCCCAACGGCCCCGCCGACTGGAATCCACCCCTCTCCGATGAGCAACTGGCCCTGGAACTGGCGCTGGGCCGTCAGGTGGTGGGCGTGCTGACCGGCATCCCCTCCTGGGCCGCTGACCCCATCACCGGCCTGCCCCGGGGCCTGGAGACCGCCCCCGACGACCCCGAAAATCTCTGGGCGGTCTTCGTGGGGACCGTCGTCCGGCGGTACACCGGTCGGATTGACCACTGGGTGGTCTGGGAGGGGCCGGACCGGCCGGAGAACTGGCCGGGGTCGGCGGCGGACTTCGCCGGACTCCTGCGGGTGGCCTGGACGGCGGCCCGGGCGGCCAATTCCCGCGCGGTCATCCACCTGGGCGGCGTGTCCCACTGGCCCGACGTCCTCCAGGGCAATCCCCCTTTCGTCCGCCGCCTGCTGGACGCGCTGGCAGCGGACCCCCAGGCCCGCGCTCGTGGCTTCTACTTTGATGTCCTGACACTGGACGTTTACGACCAGCCGGAGAGCATCTACGACCTCACCGTCTTTTACCGTCGCCTGCTGGCGGAGTACGGCCTGGGGAAGGAGATATGGGTGGAAACCGGCACTCCGGTATCCGAAGAGGGGGACGGGTTGCAGCCAGAAGAGCAGGCCGCTTTCATCATCCAGGCGGTCGCGCTGGGGATCGCGGGCGGGGCCGAACGGGTGGCCGTCTACCGGATGGTGGACAGAGCAGGGGAAGCACAGTACGGGCTCATCAGCGCGGACGGTGTCCGCCGCCCGGCCTTCACGGCCTGCCAGGTGGCCGCGACCTATCTGGGGGGCTTCCGGTCCGCCCAGTGGGAACGGCGGGACGATGTCAGCGTGGTGGTGGTGGACCGGGGGCCGCAGGTGACGACGGTCGCGTGGGCCCGCACCCCCATCACCCAGGCTCTGATGGTGCCGGCCCAGACGACGCGGGCCCTGCTGGTCAACGCCCACGGTGATGCCGGGATTGTCCACCCGGACCGGGGGTATTATTTCCTCACGCTTCCCGGCTGCAGCGGCGACGACCTGTGCCGGGTCGGTGGGCCGCCGCTATTGCTGGTGGAGGAGAACGGCGCCGGGGCCGCCGCGCCGCCCGCTCCCACCGCGCCCGCTGCGACGCCGCCGCCACCGCCCACTGCCACCCCGACCCCGACGCCCACTCCCATCCCGGCAGCGACGTTCACCCCAACCCCTTCTCCGACCCCCACGGCGACCGCTTCTCCTACCCCGCCTCCCACCCCTACCCCGGCGGCCATGCCCCCGGCGACGGTGCCGGAGCCGGTGTCGGTGCTGCTGGCCGGCGCGTTGCTGGGGGGATTGGGCATCGCGGGCCTGGCCTCTGCCCGGAAGCCGCGCCGCAAAACCCCTCCCGTTCACCCCCGGGCAGGGGGGCAGAGCGAATCGCCGCTATTCGCCGTCGCTCCCACCACCGGGAACAGCCGCTGCAACGGCTTCCACCGGGGCACCGCCGGGCACCTCCAGACTCCGACGGCTCTGCCCGATCGCCCAGACCAGCAGGACCAGCAGGATGGCGGCCGCAAGGGCCAGCGGGATGGGATGGTCCCGGTACTGCACCAGCAGCGGCGCCGCCAGCAGGCTCACCAGGTTGACCACCTTGATCATCGGGTTGAGGGCCGGGCCCGCCGTGTCCTTCAGCGGGTCGCCCACCGTGTCGCCGACGACGCTGGCCTTGTGCGGCTCGGAGCCCTTCCCGCCCAGGTGGCCGTCCTCAATGTACTTCTTGGCGTTGTCCATCGCGCCCCCGGCGATGGCCATGAAGACTGCCAGCAACTGCCCGGAGAGGATGACCCCCGCCAGGAACGCCCCCAGCGCCTCCACCTGGAAGAGGATGCCCACCAGCAGCGGCAGCGTCACCGAGAGGACCACCAGGCTGACCAGTTCCTTCTGCGCGGCGGCCGTGGTGATGGCGACGACCTTCCCGTAGTCGGGCTTCACTTTGCCCTCCATCACCCCGGGGATGCGGAACTGCCGCCGCACTTCCTCCACCACCAGCGACGCGCCCCGGCTGACCGCCCGCAACGCGAAGGCCGAGAAGAAGAACGGCAGCGCCCCGCCGATCAGGAACCCGATGACCCCCTCTAACAGGGAGACCCGGATGCCCGTGGAGAGGAGCCACTGCTGGACCGGCAACCCCAGCCGCTCCTGCACCAGCGAGACATCGGTCACGAAGGAGAAGAACAGACTGGTGGCGGCAATGACGGCGGAGGCGATGGCGATCTGCTTGGTGATGGCTTTCGTCGTGTTCCCCACCGCGTCCAGTTCGGCCATAATGTGCATCGCCTTGGGGTCCACGCCGACCATCTCGGCGATGCCGTTGGCGTTGTCGGCGATGGGGCCGTAGGAGTCCATCGCCACGTTGTTGCCGGTGTGGGAGAGCATCCCGATGCCGACCATCGCCACGCCGTAGAGCATATAGAGCAGGATGCCCTGCTCGCCCAGCGCCAGGATGTTGGCGGGCGGGAAGAGACGGGCAATCAGGAAGGAGATGCCCATCGTGATGCAGATGACCAGCACGCTCCAGACGCTGGTCTCCATCCCCACCGAGAGGCCGGAGAGGACGGTGGTGGCGGAGCCGGTCCGGGTGGATTGCACAATTTCCTGGACCGGCTTGCGCTTGGCGGAGGTGAAATAGGAGGTGATGGGGTTGAAACTGACCGCCAGCCCGACGCCGACCGCGTTCAGGAGGGCCAGCCGCCAGTCGTTCGCGTACCACCAGGCAAAGAGGAAGGACCAGAGGACGGTGTTGACGCTGGAGACCTCGTAGGAGCGGAACATGGCCTCCTCGGCGTCCCGGGCGCGGAGGAACTTCAGCGGGAACCGCTCCCAGATGGGAACGGTGAACGTCCCCAGGATAGAGGAAATGACCCCGATGGCCCGCACAATGAGCGGGTAGACAATCCAGACAATCTCCCCGGTGACGTGGGCCAGGGCGATGCCCAGGATCAGGGTGGAGACGATGGTGACCTCGTAGGACTCAAAGATGTCGGCGGCCATCCCGGCGCAGTCGCCGACGTTATCCCCCACCAGGTCGGCGACGACGGCCGCGTTGCGGGGGTCGTCCTCCGGCACCCCCGCCTCCACTTTGCCCACCAGGTCGGCCCCGACGTCGGCGGATTTGGTGTAGATGCCGCCGCCGATCCGCATGAAGAGGGCCAGGAGGGTGCCGCCGAACCCGAAGCCCAGGAGGGCGTCCGGGGCGGCGCGGCCGAAAATCATGAAGATGATGGTGCCGCCCAGGAGCCCCAGGCCGTCGGTGAGCATGCCGGTGAAGGTACCGGCCCGGTAGGCGACGGTGAGCGCGCCGTTGTAACTGCCGCGCACCGCCTCCGCGGTCACCCGCACGTTGCCCTCAATGGCGACCCGCATCCCCAGTTGGCCCACCAGCAGGGAGAAGGTGGCCCCGAGGATGAAGGCCCCCGCCCGTCCCAGCCCCAGGACCAGACGGGCCCGCTCGCCGAAGAGGTCGTAGGCCTCGCGGGAGGGCGCAATCACGTAGACGCTGAGGAAGAGGAGGACGACCAGCAGGCCGAGGATGGGGAGGATGGTCTGGAGTTGGCGTCGCAGGTAGGCCTCGGCCCCTACCTTAATCGCCTGCCACACCTCCTGCATCTTCTGGCTCCCCTTGTCCCGGCGCACCGTATCGCGCCAGAGCCAGAGGGCGTAGAGGAGGCCGGCGATGGCCGTGGCGATGACGCCGTAGAGCATGCCTTGTTCCAGGGTGCTCAGTTCTTTCACAGATGCCTCCTTGGGAATAGAATTCACAAGGTGCGACGGAGAGCGGCACTCCGTCGCACCCTATGCTTCCAGGGGGGACGGAGAGATTTTACCGGAATTCCGGTTTTTCGTCAAGTGGGCCAGGCCGTAAACGGCCTGGCTGAGGAAGTACCGGGCGCTGGAAGCGCCCTCTCCCTGTTGTAGGACAACTGCAAGCAGTTGTCCTACAAACGGAACGCGGGTTGCCAGGGCGAAGAGGGGCGCTTTAGCGCCTCATCTTTGCCTGAGCCTGGCCGTTTACGGCCAGGCGAAAAGGCCAGCGGCCCAGCCCGACAAAACTGGGACACACCCTGACTTGAGAAGGCCTTGACGAAAGATATGAATTGGGTTAGAATATTGGCCGTAGCCAGGCGGGCTTGCCCGCCTTTTTCATTGCAGATTTGTTTCCTGCGCACAATACTCATCGGGATCGGGAGGTATGATGGCACAACTGGAACTGAGCGCTCAGACGCGCACGTTGGTCGGCAAGCAGGTGCGCCGTTTGCGGAGAGAGGGGTGGGTTCCGGCCGTTCTCTACGGTCCGGACGCGAAGAGTCGGCCGCTGCAAATTCCGGCTGCGGAAGCGGAAGCGGTCATCGGTCATGCCGGCACCAGCCACTTGATCACTCTTTCTATTAGCGGCGAACCGTCTGCTTTTCAGGTGCTGGTGCGAGGGTTACAACGGGACCCCATTCGCCGGTCTCTGCTTCATGTGGACCTCTACCGGGTGGAAATGGATAAGCCGATTACGATGGAAATCCCCATTGTTCTGGTCGGCTCCTCCCCGGTCGTAGAGCGCCGGGAAGGAATCCTGCTACAGGGGAAGCAGACGCTGGAGATTGAGTGTCTTCCTCGCGACCTGATAGAAGCGGTGGAAGTGGACCTGAGTATCCTGACCGAGGCGGACCAGCAGATTACTGTAGGGGACCTGACGCTTCCTCCCACCATTCGGGTTCTGGATGACCCGGAGGAGATGGTGGT
>JAPYWT010000084.1 GCA_028276215.1 Thermoflexus sp.
TGATTCAGAGATTTTTATGAACCTGGGGGCAGGGGGAGGGGTGAGGGCACGATTTTTTGAGACTTTAGCCCGGTACGATTTTATAGGACTCAACAGTCGCCTTGCCCGCTGGGGTTTATGAGCCCAGCAGCGTCGCCAGCACCCGGATCAACGTAATGCCAGCCACCGACAGCAGGCACAGGATGAGCAGGCCCAGCAAACCGACCCCCACCCAGGCCCCTGTGGACTGTCGTCGGGTCTGAACGGCGATGTCCGGGATGTCGCCCGGGGCGACCACCAGGGGTTGCCCTTTCGCTTTGGCGATGACGGTCTGGTCGCCCCTCTGCTGGACGGTCCCCACGACGGTGACCTCCTGCCCGACGCGCAGCGCCCAGACCTGGACGGGTCCATCTAGGGTGGGGGGAAGCCCCACGGCCTGCAGGGCCGCGGCCCGGTCGGCGTCCTCCGGAATGAATCCCTCGCCCAGCAGGAAGCGGTCCAGGCCCGTCGGGTCCACCCACACCGTCCCGGTGCCGTCATCCAGGAGGAACGGCCGCACCTGCACCCGGTCCATCTGTTGCCGGTCCTCTTCACCCGGTCTTCCGGTTTTGATGGCCACGCGCACCACCGCGATGTCCAGTAGCGGAGGGACCGGCTCCGGGACCTGGGCGATCACCCCCTTCAGCCGGACCAGCCCCGGCCCGGGCCGGAGAGCGGCGACCGATTGCAAGGGGATGTTCGCCAGCGTGGTCTGGAGTCGCTGGCGCTGGCGGGCGCTCCGGATGAGAATGACCAGGAAGACTGCCGCCACTACCGCGAAGAATAGCGAGCCGCAGGAACAGAACAATTGGGGAAAGACGGAACCGACATTCATCGTAACCTCCTGACATCATACGGAGGGAGTTACGCAGTTGGTCTTTCTTGCCACGAATTGCACGAATTTACACGAATGAAAAGAAACAAAAATTCGTGCCAATTCGTGAAATTCGTGGCGAATTCCAGAAGTTCGCCTGCCGACCTCAAATCTCCTCTCCTCGCGGCAGGGCCTCCTCCAGTTGCCGGCGCGCCGCCGCTGGCATCGCTTTGGCCGCCCCGGGCCCTCGCAGCCAGTCCTTGAACTTCCGCGCCACCAGAGCGGGGACCGGTGGGTCCTTGACCTCCAGTTTCACGTCCGGATGGGTGAACAGGACCACTCCCCGCATCGGCACCGAAACGTCGGGCAGAATCTTGCCCAGATAGCGGGCCATCCGCCGCAGTTCGTACTCTACCTCCGCCTCCGGCACCCCGAGCCCCTCCTGCCCGGCCAGTGAGCGCAGGAACTTGAACCGCTGTCGCCACTTCCAGCGACCGTTCTCATAGGTCACTTCGCCGGGGATGGAGCGGACCACCAGCACCGTCAGGCCGTCCGGCCCCAGGAGGACGTGGGGGGAGGGGAGGATGTGCTGATAGAGGGTGTAGCGGTTATCCAGCCCCTTCAGTGCCTCCCGCACGCTCCGGTAGTGGGCACGCGGCCCCTCAAACCGCTCGGCATAATAGCCGCCGACGATGGAGAGCCCCACCCCCAGCATCAGCGCCAGCCACATCCCCAGCGGAATCAGGGCCGACTCGCGCGTCCAGAAGATGGACAGGATGAACGAGACCAGCAGGACCAGGAGTCCGGCAATGCTGGCGTAGCGCCCGATAAAGGCGCGGCGGCGGATGGATTTCTCGTTGGCAATAATCCGCATCAATCCTCCTTAAAGAAAATTAACAATTAACAATTGAACAATTAAAAAGTTGACAGGGAACACACAGCCCCCTTTTTTAATTTTTAATTGTTAATTGTTAATTTTTTCATTACCAGACACGCGTTTTGTCCTCCCAACCCGAAAGAGTTGGAGAGTACCACCCGGACCTCGGCCCGGCGGGCCTGCCCGGGGACGTAGTCCAGGTCGCACTCCGGGTCCGGCTCCTCCAGGTTGACCGTCGGATGGATGACCTGGTCCCGCAGGGTCAGCACGCAGGCCACCGCCTCTATGGCCCCCGACCCGCCCATCGCGTGGCCGGTCATGGACTTGGTGGCGCTGATGGGGACCCGATAGGCATGGGGGCCGAAGACCCCTTTAATGGCCCGCGTCTCCACAATGTCGTTGAGGGGGGTCGCCGTCCCGTGGGCGTTGATGTAGTCCACTTCCTCGGGCCGCACCCCGGCGTCCTGCAGCGCCCAGCGCATGGCCCGCATGGCTCCCTGCCCCTCCGGGTCCGGCTGGGCCACATGGAACCCGTCCGACGACGAGGACCATCCCACCACCTCTGCCAGGATGGGCGCGCCGCGTGCCCGTGCGTGCTCCAGATTCTCCAGGACCAGGATGCCCGCCCCCTCGGCCAGGACAAACCCGTCCCGCTGCGCGTCAAAGGGGCGGCAGGCACGCTGGGGCTCGTCGTTGCGGGTGGAGATGGCCCGCATGGCCGCGAACCCCGCAATGGCGACTTCGTGGATGAACCCTTCCGCTCCTCCGGCGATGACCACATCGGCGGCGCCGCGCCGGATCATCTCCGCCCCCTCTCCCACCGCCTGGGTCCCGGCCGCGCACGCGGTGACAACGGTCAGGGTTGGCCCCAGCGCCTGGGCCCATCCGCTGATGTGATGGGCTGGCATATTGGGCAACGAGGCAGTGATCCCGAACGGGCTGACCCGCTCCCAGCCCCGCTCCCAGAGGACGCGCGCCTGAGCAAAGGCCCACTCCAGCCCGCCGATGCCGGTGCCGACCACCACTCCGGCCCGCTCCCCCAGCGGCGGCGTAAGCCCCGCCATAGAGAGCGCCTCCTGCGCCGCTGCGACCGCCAGTTGGGAGACGCGGGAGATGCGGCGGGCCTCCTTGACGGGCATGTACCGGCCCGGGTCAAACCCCTTCACCTCCCCCGCGATGCGCACCGGCAGGTGGGAGGGGTCAAACTGGGTGATGGGGCCGATGCCGGAGCGGCCCGCCAGCAACCCCTGCCAGGTCTCCTCCGCCGTCAGCCCCAGCGGGGTGACCGCGCCGATGCCGGTGACGACAACGCGGGGCCGGCTCATTCTTCGTCTTCTCCTTCGGGGACGGCCTGAGCGGCCCCCGCGCGCACGGCCTCCAGGACGTTGCCCATCACCGCCCGCCGGGCCTGCCCGACGGCGTTCTTCACCGCTTTGGCGCTGGAGCGCCCGTGCCCGATGACGACCACGCCGTCCACCCCCATCAACAGCGCGCCGCCGTACTCGGCGTAGTCCAGCCGCTTCGCCACCCGCCGCAGGGAGGGCACCAGCAGCGCCAGTCCGGGCAACATCGCCACCAGCCCCGGCAGCAGCAGCACCAGCGCGACCTTGTTCAGTGGGCCCCCGGTCAACTCCCGCCGCAGGAAGCGGAAGAGGAACGAGGCGATGGCCTCCGTCGTCTTCAGCATCACGTTGCCGGTGAAGCCGTCGGTGAGGACCACGTCGGCGGCGCCCCGGGTGACCTCTTTGGGCTCCACGTTGCCCACGAAGTTGAGGCCGCTCCGGGCCAGCAGGGCGTACGTATCCCGCACCAGCATGTTCCCCTTATCCGGCTCCTCGCCGTTGGAGACCAGTCCCACCCGGGGGGTGGGGATACCCCAGACCCGCTCCACGTAGGCGACGCCCATCCGGGCGAACTGGAGGAGGTACTCCGGCTTGCAGTCAGCGGTGGCACCGTTATCCAGCAGGAGGACCGGGTTCGGGGCGACCGGGTAGATGGTCGCCAGCGCGGGCCGTTTGATGCCCCGAATGCGGCCCAGGTCAAAGATGGCAGAGGCCAGGACGGCGGCGGTGTTCCCGGCGGAGACGAAAGCGTCGGCCTGACCGTCCCGCACCATCCGCATGCCGACGCGGATAGAAGCGTCCCGTTTCCGCTTCACGGCGTCGGTATGTTCGTGCATGTCAATGACTTCAGGGGCGTGGACGACGGTGATGGATAAGCCCGCAGTGTCATGTTTTGCCAGTTCGGCCCGCACCACCTCCTCGGGGCCGACCAGGATAATCTCGTCGCCCCACTCCCGCGCGGCCATCACCCCCCCGGCGACGTCCGGCACCGGCCGGCCATCGGAGCCCATTGCGTCCAGAACGATGCGCATATTTTTCCTCCTTTGGCTCTCTCCCACGCAAAAGATGATACTTCCAAACGCGCCATTTGACAAGTGGGGAAAGTCAACCTATACTTGTGGGAGTAGGGATTAGGGAGTATGGAGTAGGGATATGGTGAAACCCCTGCGTCCTTTCGCGTCTTTCGCGCTTTTATGTCTGCTCTTCCTGCCGTTCGGGGCGGCGGAGGCGCGGGAGATGCCGCGTGCCCTGCCCTCTCCCTCTGCCCCCGGGGTTGAGGTGAGCGACATTGTCTGCACGCCCGGGCGGCTCTGGCGCTGGCGGGCGGTCTGCCCGGAGTACGGCCCCGGCGCCACCGCCTACCGGGTCGCCCACATCCGCCTCCCCGACCCCCTCCCCCAACTGCCGGTGGTGGAACTGAAGCCCGACCCCGAAGAGGAGGTGGTCCCGTACACCTACGCCTACGTCCGCCGTCTCCCCCTGGCGATCTACCACCACCCGATGGAGGCCGCGCTGGGCCTGCCGCCCGTACGGGTCCTCTACTCCGGCGACCAGTGGGTGAGCGTCGTGGGCCGGGTGGAGTACGAGGGGCAGACCTGGATTCAGATTAACGAGAATGAGTTCGTCCCCGCCGACGCGCTGGTCTTCGGCCGCCCCTCCCGCTTCCAGGGAGTGTACCTCTCGGAACAGCCGTCGTACCCCTTCGGCTGGATCAACCGTCCCGTGCGCCCCTCGCGCGTCCCTCAGGGGCCGCCGGACCCCGCCGCCCCGCAGTATCAGCGCTACCAGGTGGTCACCATCTACGCGCAGGAGTTCCGGGCGCCGGGGGAACTCTGGTATCTCATCGGGCCGGACCAGTGGGTGGAGCAGAAATATCTCTCCAAAGTGACGGTGGACCCGCCGCCTGCCGGAGTACCGCCGGGCGCGCGGTGGATAGAGGTGGACCTCTTTGAGCAGACGCTGGCGGCGTACGAAGGGGAGCGCATGGTCTACGCCACGCTGATCTCCAGCGGCCGACCCGGCTCCACCTGGACGCCGTCCGGACTGTTTCACATCTGGGGCAAGTTCCCCGCCGCCAAAATGAGCAACCCCGACGCGAAGGACGGGAGCCCCGCCTGGTATTACCTGGAGGACGTGCCCTGGACGATGTATTTCAACGGGCCGTACGCGCTCCACGGCGCCTACTGGCACGACTCCTTCGGGTTTACCCGCAGTCACGGATGCGTGAACCTGGCCCCCCGGGATGCCCGCTGGCTCTACGACTGGGCCGATGTGGGCACACCGGTCTGGATCCACTTCACGTCTCCGTTTCCTCAAGAAACAGGCCAATGAGTCTGCAACGCTGCCGCAACGCTCCCATCCCCTCGGGCTGAGGAGGGCCCATGAATGCTATAGAAAAACGGTTGCGGCAACTGGAGCGCATCTTAGAAGTCAACCTGGAACTGGTCTCCACCGTAGAAGTGACCCCTTTGCTGGACCGCATCGTTTCCATCGCCGCCGAACTGACCGACAGCGAGGGGGCGTCCATTCTCCTGCTGGATGAGCGGAGCGGCGACCTGCGCTTCTGCACGGCGGCCGACCCACAGATGAGTGCCCGTCTAAAGGAGATTCCCGTCCCCGTTCACGGCTCCATCGCGGGCAAAGTGCTGACCGAACGGCAGCCCATCGTGGTTACCAACGCCACCGCCGACCCGCGCCACTTCCGCCAGGTGGGCCTGCAGACGGGCTTTCTCACCCGTTCTCTTCTGGCGGTCCCGCTTCAGGCCCGGGACCGCTGCATCGGGGTGCTGGAAGCCGTCAACAAACGGGACCCGGCGGGCTTCACCCAGGAGGACGTAGCGATTCTGAGCGCGCTGGCCGCGCAGGCGACCGTCGCCATTGAGAACGCCCGCCTGGTGGAAGCGCTCCGGGCCGCCTATCGGAAGTTGGGCGAACTGGACCGGCTGAAGTCCAACTTCATTGCTATTGCCTCCCACGAGTTGCGCACGCCGCTCAGTCTGATCCTGGGGTACGCCAGTTTGCTCAAGGACCAGGGCATCGGCGGGCACGAGTTGGAGGGGGTTCTGCGCGCGGCGACCCGCCTGAAGCACATCATGGAGACGATGCTGAACCTGCGCTACCTGGAGACCGGGGAGATGATGCTCTACCGGGAGGTGTTTGACCTGCGGGAGGAGATCGCTCTGGTCTGCGAGACCTACCGCTCCCTGGCAGAGGCCAGCGCACTGACCATAGAGTGTATCCTTCCGGAGACCCCGCTCATCGTCCGGGCCGACCGGGAGAAGATTCGCCTGGTGCTGGATAACCTGCTCTCCAACGCGGTGAAATTCACCCCTCCGGGCGGACGGGTGGAGGTGAGCGCCGTCCATCGGCCCGATATGGCCGAAATCGTCGTTGCCGATACCGGAGTGGGCATCCCGCCGGAGGCGCTCCCGCGCATCTTTGAACGGTTCTCCCAGGCGGAAGACCCGATGACCCGCCGATTTGGCGGCATGGGATTGGGGCTGTCCATCGTAAAGGAGATGGTGGAACGGCACGGTGGACGGGTGTGGGCGGAAAGCACGCCGGGCGAGGGTAGCCGCTTCTACGTCCGCCTCCCCCTCTCCACGCCGGACCGGTGAGGAAGTCTCACACAAAGACACAAAGGCACAAAGACGCGAAAGACGCGAAAGGCACGAAAGGCGCGAAAGGCGATACGATGGATTCTTCGTGTTTCTTCGTGTCCTTCGTGGATTTTTCCCTGCGACCTTCTCAAACTTCAACCCAGGAGCGAGGCCATGGAATTTGAACTCTCCGAAGAACACCGCATGATTCAACGCATGGTGCGGGAGTTCGCCGAGAAAGAAATCGCCCCCCGCGCCGAGGAGATAGATGAAACCGACCGCTTCCCCGAGGACCTCTTCCGCCGGATGGGGGAACTGGGCATCCTGGGATTGCCGTTCCCGGAGGAGTACGGCGGCTCCGGCGGCGACTATATCGCCCTGGTCCTGGCCCTGGAGGAGATTGCCCGCGTCTCCGGCACGATGGCCATCATTCTGGATGCCCACACATCCCTCTGCTGCGAGCCCATCTACCTCTTCGGCACCGAGGAGCAGAAGCGGAAGTACCTGGTGCCCCTGGCGCGCGGGGAGAAAATCGGCGCCTTCGGCCTGACGGAACCGCAGGCCGGCTCCGACGCGGGCGCCACCCGTACCCGTGCCGTCCGCGATGGCGATCACTGGGTCATCAACGGGCAGAAGTGTTTCATCACCAACGGCTCCGTCGCCGATGTGGTGGTGTTCACCGCCAAGACGGACCCCGAGGCGGGCACGCGGGGTATCTCCGCCTTCATCGTGGAGAAAGGGACGCCGGGGTTCCGTCCGGGGCGGGACGAGAAGAAGATGGGGCTGAAGGGCTCCGTCACCTCGGAATTGTTCTTTGAGGACTGCCGCATCCCGGCGGAGAACCTGCTGGGAAAGGAGAACGAGGGCTTCAAGCAGTTCCTGACCACTCTGGATGCCGGTCGGGTGGCCATTGCCGCGATGGCCCTGGGACTGGCCCAGGGGGCCTTTGAGCGCTCCGTGGCCTATGCCAGGCAGCGGGTCCAATTCGGCCAGCCCATTGCCAACTTCCAGGCCATCCAGTGGATGATTGCCGAAATGGCGACGGAGATTGAGGCGGCCCGCCTGATGGTCTACCGGGCCGCCTGGCTGCGCACGAAGGGGGTGCGCTTTACCAAAGAGGCCTCTATGGCCAAACTGTTCACCACCGAGATGTCGGAGCGGGTCTGCCGGAAGGCCATCCAGATTCACGGCGGCTACGGCTACATTCGGGAGTACGCGGTGGAGCGGATGTACCGGGACCAGCGACTGTGCGCTATTGGTGAGGGGACGAACGAAATCCAGCGCCTGGTCATCGCCCGCCATGTGCTGCGCGATTAACAACAGGGAGTGGAGCGAGGCGGAAGTCCGCGCCGCCATGCAGCGCCCCCTGCCGGGGATGGCGGCACAGGTCACCATGGCCCCTCGCCCCCGCCCCTTCCGCCCCCCGGACGGTTCCACGCCCCGCCAGGCTGGGGTGCTGGTCCTGCTGTACCCGGTCGGGGGCCGCCTCCACCTGGTCTTCACCGTCCGCCCGACCAATCTGGACCACCACGCCGGGCAGGTCTCCTTCCCGGGCGGCGGATGGGAGGAAGGGGATACCTCTCTGGCAGAGACGGCGCTCCGGGAGACGCGGGAGGAACTGGGCATCTCCGCCGAGGGGATAGAGGTGCTGGGCCCGCTGACCCCGCTCTATATCCCGGTCAGCCACAACATGGTCCATCCCTTCGTCGCCCTGGCCCCGCGCCGCCCGGCCTTCCAGCCCGACCCGCTGGAGGTGGCGGAACTCTTGGAGGTGCCCCTGGCGACATTCCGGGACCCGTCCATTCAGGGCGAGGACCGGATGGAACGGGAAGGGCTGGAGGTGGTGATCCCGTACTACGCGGTCGGCGGCCACAAAATCTGGGGCGCGACGGCCATCATCCTGGCGGAATTCCTGGCCCTGCTGGATTCGCTCGGGTAGGACAACTGCTCGCAGTTGTCCTACAACGAGCCCCCTTTGACAAATTTGCAAAATCGTGTATTATTAAGAAGAACA